>JANRLH010000064.1:0-9970 GCA_033762795.1 Pseudanabaenaceae cyanobacterium bins.68 | reverse complement strand
GCTAACGATCAAGCTGGTCTAAAAACCAACACTACCTTTAGCGGTCGGATGCGCCTCAACTTTGATACTAGCTTCAGTGGCAAAGATCGCTTGCGCACTCGTCTAGAAGCGGGTAATGTCACCAACTTCTCTAGTGCGATCTCTAGCGGCTTAGGCGGCAGAATGACCCGTCTCTCCTTTGAGACCAACAACAACAACACTTTTGCCTTGGGTAAATTGTTCTATCGCTTCCCTGTAGGCGAAAGCATCACTGGTTTCGTCGGCGTAGTTGGTCTTGACATCGACGATGTATTTAACACCTTCAACCCCTTCTTTTCCAGCGCTGAGCGCGGCTCTATTTCTCGCTTTGGTCGCTATAACCCTCTCTTGCTTCGTGCTACCGGTCAAGGTGCTGGTGCAGCCGTAGACTTCAAACTCAGTCCTGCTTTTAACATTCGTGCAGCATACCTAGCCAATGGCGCTACCGCAGGGAACCCCACAGGTCAAGGCGGTATTTCTGGCGGTGCTTACAGTGCTGGTGCTCAAATTCAGTTCAATCCTTCTAAGGACATTGAACTTGGCTTGCAGTACATGAAGACCTTTGAGCCTGCAGCGGTGTTAGGCTTTGACTCTAGTACTGGTAGCAGCAGAAGCCAACGACCAGTTGGCGCGGCTGACACTT
Source organism: Pseudanabaenaceae cyanobacterium bins.68 (assembly GCA_033762795.1). GTDB lineage: Bacteria > Cyanobacteriota > Cyanobacteriia > Pseudanabaenales > Pseudanabaenaceae > JANRLH01. Next base: position 9,309 of record JANRLH010000064.1, on the reverse strand, counting down.
CTGCTGACCGCTACGGTTTCTTGGCTAGCTGGAAGATTGCTAACAACTTTGCGATCGGTGGCTCAGTTGGTTATGCTAACGCCCGCGCCGAGTCTGGAACTAGCCGTGGTGCAACCGCTGATGTGCTTACCTGGGATGTCAACCTTGCCTTCCCTGATCTCTTTGGTCGTGGTAACCTGGCTGGGATTATCTTTGGTCAACAGCCCCGTGTGACCGGTACTTCTGGTCTACCTACTGCTATCTCTGGTGCAGAGCGTAGCACTTCCTACCACCTAGAAGCGCTCTATCGTTTCCAGGTATCTCGCAACATCTCGATCACTCCTGGTTTGTTTGTGGTGTTCAACCCCAACCATGACGATCGGAACAACACCATCGTAGTTGGTACAATCCGCACCACCTTCTCCTTCTAGATTCAAGATTAAGCTTAACCAACAAGTTTAACTAGGTAGACTCTCTGGGAATAAAATCCTGGAGAGTTTTTTATGACATTTTTTGTAACTATATATAGCAATTGAAGTAAGGATTAAAGCCAGGAATTCCGCAGCCTAATTCGGGAACTTTTATAAAAAGGGAGTCTGAGGGCTTTGCCCTCAAGTGGAGCCCCACACCCCACTTAAAGCCAGGGTTTTAGATCACCTTTGCGTAAATCCTAAAAGCATTAAATTTAAGGGGGGGCTAGGTTCTGCCCCTGCCCTCTCTCCTAACCTTTACTTCAGCAGCTATACTAGAGCCAGCGATCGCTCAAAAAAAATTATTCAATTCAATAATCCTCCCTATATTTGGCTAAAATAGAGTACCTAGATTGAGATCGTAAGTAATGGATGTTATTCCAGCAATTGATATTTTAGATGGTCACTGTGTCAGGTTATATCAAGGTGACTACGAACAATCGGAAGTGTTTGGCGAAGATCCTCTTGCAGTGGCGCGTAGCTGGTATGAGCAGGGCGCTAAGCATTTACACATCGTTGATTTGAATGGCGCTAGGGAAGGGTCACCAAAGAACTTAAAAATGATTGAAGCGATCGCTCGCTCTGTACCCATTCATGTGCAGGTAGGAGGAGGAATGCGCGATCGTAATCATGTGATGGCAGTTTTAGGTACAGGGGTCAGCCGCGTAATCTTAGGTACTGTAGCGGTAGAGCAGCCGCAAATGGTAGCGGATATTTGCGCAGAGTTCCCTGGTCAGATTTTGGTGGGAATTGATGCTAGGGATGGTAAGGTGGCTACTAGGGGCTGGATGACCACCTCGGAGATTGTGGCAACTGAGCTAGCTAGTCGCATGACGGCGATCGGGGTAGCCGGCATTGTTTATACTGACATCCACCGCGATGGTACATTGCAAGGCCCTAACCTAGATGCCCTCAAACAACTTGCCTGTAGTGCTTCTGTGCCGATCATTGCTTCTGGTGGCATTAGCTCTATCTCTGACTTGCTGAGCTTATTCGCCCTCGCCCCCATTGGTATTAGCGGCGTGATCATTGGTAAAGCTCTCTATACGGGTGAGATTCAACTAAAGGAAGCAATCAAAGCGATCGGCCATGGCAGATTGCAAGATGTGCCTACAGAGCAAAACTTTCTGATTGCCTGAGGTCTTATAACAAAGCTTGGAGTCGCCTTAAAGTCAGGGCATTTTCGATGGGAGTCCCAACTGTAATTCTTAGCCCCCCACCTGTTTGACGGATGTATGTGCCTTGAGCCGCCATTCCCTGCTTGATTTCTTGATCTCTCCCCGTCCGCAAATAGAGGTAGTTGCCAGCGCTGGGATAGATTTCCAGATTGATCTGTCTCAGAGCTTGATATAGGCTTTCTCGTTCAGCTTGAATTTGAGCGATCGGCTCCAATAATTCCTGGTGATGTTGCAATGCTAGAAGTGCTGCCTGGGAAGAAATGATTGGCAAGTTATAGGGCAGGCGAATTTTTTCTAACTGGGCAATTACCTCAGGGCTGGCAATGGCATAGCCAATTCGATAGGCAGCTAGTCTAAAAGCTTTAGAAAAAGTTCGCAGAATTACCCAATTGGGATGCTTAGCCAAATACTCAACCAAACTACTTCCGGAAAACTCAAAATAGGCTTCATCAATCACCACCAAAATATGAGAGGGAAGCTCAGAGAGCCATGCTATTTCTGTAGGACTGAGTAAGTTGCCAGTGGGAGAATTGGGATGCACCATGAATACTGCACTTACCTGATCCAATACTTGAGTAGCAGCCTGGAGGTCTGCACTGAAATCATCTTGGCGCCGAACTGACACAACTTCAATCCCTAACCCCTGGGCGAGGATGGCATACATGGAAAAGGTGGGGTTTGCCACTAGAACTTTGCCTCGGCCCAAGCCACTGATCATCAGCAAGGAACGAATAAGCTCATCCGAACCATTGCCTAAAGTGATTTGATCTGGGTGGATTTGATTACCAACATAGGTAGCGATCGCACTTTTGAGAGTTAGATATGCACCATCAGGATAGCGGTTACCAGCAATCTGCTCTGCAACTAAATCTGCTAGTTTTTGCTTGAACCATGGGGGTAAGTCAATTGAGAGTTCATTGGCATCTAACTTGATCTTGCCCCTAGATAGGTCAATTTCTTCTTGGTGATAAGCAGGCAGTTGTTCGAGGTCTGAGCGTAAAAAAGGTAGCACAGTAGGGCAGCAGTAGTATGAATGGAATGGGATCTCCACCTAAAAAGGCTAGTAGCAGATGCCCTAGCCTATAGGTAGATTCAGTATTCAAGCGAGTTACTGGACAACAACCTGAACGTTAGCATTGTTGAGACCGACCCGCTTTACTTCGCTGAGGGTCTTATTCACAGCATACTTTTGATTGATTGAGTTCAAGAGCTCAGTTTGATTGTGACGCTTGGCAACGCCCCAGAGATCGGCAATCAAGTCAAAGGAGCCATCAGAATTACGAGACCAGCCTAGATCGTAATCACCTTCAAGGGTAGCAACAATATCGGCGCGTACCCGTTGGTTTTGGTAACCACGCACATCAGCGTTGAGGTTGACAGTAATACCTAGGTCGCTGAGAGCAGACTTGAGGATTTCGGCATCAGAAATTTTTGTGCGGAGGGTGCTGAAATGAGACATAATGAAAATGCTCCAGTTAATAAATATTAATTTAGCTTAGTTGAGAAGTTAATCTAGCTTAGGGAAATAGCTAACGAAAATAGCTAAAAGCAAAATTGAATTTGTTCTGGTCTATATCTTTGGATCTGCTGGTAACTTAGCCAAATGTATAGGGCTTTTCGATCAATTTAGCTTTTCTTAAGCTAGTCTTTACCTGATTACTAGTTGATCTAAGCTTGCTTATACGGCTTGGAATATAGCTCGACAAACAACTAAAATTCACCTAGCGATCAGGAAAGCTTTTTAGAACTCCATGCGCTGATATTCAGCCACGGTAGTTGCTGCAGGTCTAGCCCGCAGCCTTGCCCACTCCCTCAAACTGGCTACCTGTTCGTTCATGGTACGCGAAAGTGGAGTAGTAGATTTTACCGCAGAGATGATGTCTAGCTGGGTAAATTCTCGATCCTGGGCAAAAGCTTCATACATGGCAGCAATCACTGCCTGCTCAATTTCGGCACCAGAAAAGCCATCACTGACATTGGCAAGTTGTGCCAAATCGAATCGGGAAATGTCAGAGCGGCGCTTCTGTAGGTGAATGCCGAAAATACTAGAGCGTTCTTGATGGTTGGGGAGATCCACAAAGAAAATTTCATCAAATCTGCCTTTTCTGAGAAACTCTCCTGGCAAGCGATCTACCCGGTTAGCAGTCGCCATCACGAAGACTGGTGATTGCTTCTCTTGCATCCAGGTGAGGAAAGTACCAAAGATGCGAGAGGAGGTACCGCCATCAGCATCTGCAGAACCACCGCTACCCGCAAAAGCCTTGTCAAGCTCATCAATGAATAAAATCATGGGCGAAATTGATTCGGCGGATTTGAGGGCGTTGCGCAGGTTGGCTTCGGAGCGCCCCACGGTGGTGCCATCATAGACTCTGCCCATGTCCAGCCTGACTAGGGGAAGTGACCAGAGTCTGGCAGTGGTTTTGGCAATGAGGGACTTACCGCAGCCGGGTACACCCAGAATTAACATACCTTTGGGTTGGGGCAGTCCATACTCCCTGGCTTTTTGGCTAAAGGAATCAGCACGCTGGGTAAGCCAATGCTTGAGTTCTTCTAGTCCACCTACCGCTGTAATGCCTTCTTCTTGTTCGATATATTCAAGGATACGGTTACGGCGGATTAGCTGCTTTTTCTCGGACAGCACAATTTCTACTTCATCAGCCGTGAGTTTGCCCGCCGTGACTTGAGCCTTGCGGTAGACTTTTTCAGCCTCATCGTGGGTTAGGCCGAGGGTGGCACGGAGCAGTTTTTCCTTGGTATCAGGAGGAAGGCGTTTGTAGGGTTGCTGCCCCAGTTGTAAGTTGAGGACTTGTTCTAGCTCCTCTAGCGTGGGAAGGGGAAAATCGAGTACTACCACCTCTTTTTCTAATTCGACGGGGATTTCTTGAACTGGGGAGAGCAGGATGATGGTTTTGATGCAGCCAGTTTTGGCGGTTTCTTTGAAGCTAGCGATCGCATCTCGTAACCAACGGGTAACTGCGGGACTGTCTTTGAAGGGGTGCAGATCCTTGAAGATGTAGATGGCTGATTCTTTTGCCTCTGAGCGGGTAATCCAGGCGAGGGCAGCTTCAGGTGAAAGGGTGTTGGGCATGGGGCTGTTTTGGCCATATTCAACCATGCCACGGGTAACCGTCCAGGTATAGAGTTTTTGGTTGGGCTTAGCGATCGCGGCAATCACTTTTTCTGCCCGTTCCTCTTCAGGGGTGATGGTATAAATCAGGGGATATTTTGCCTGAATTAAGATGTTTAGTTGTTCTTGCATGGCTCGTATCCCTGGCTAGGCTGACTTTGGCGGGCTAGATCAAAACTGAAGACTTAGTTGATAACCTCGGTGTCTAGGTAAATTTGGCTGCTTACTTGGCTAGTGGCTGGGTTCGTAGTCGGGTTAGTAGCAAGGGTAGGCTTGCTACCAGCTACGGCGTAGAGATCGCCATCACGGATTACAAGGGTTTCGCTACAGGATGGGCAGTTGTAGACCTGGTGGGTATGACCGATGCCGTTAGCCTGGACAATATGGGGATGGGCAAGGTAGAAGGCTACGGCTTGTTCGGTGATTTCAGACATGGACGTGTGATCTATGGCTGCTCTAATTCTAAGCTGATTGTGAATTTCCTCTGGGAAGTAAAGGGTGACCTTCTGCTTGGGTTGCATGATTGAATGCTGAACTGGTTGGGTTGATTGCATATTAAAGGAGAGATGTTTTGGTGTCAAGGCTGTTTGCGGTTATGATGCTATTTTCTTAATATATCTTAACAAAAAGCTGTACAAGCCCGATCTAAAACTATTGAATTGGGGTGTGGGGATTCACTTGAGGGCAGAGCCCTCAGGCTCCCTTTTTACTACACTTCCTAAATCAGACTGCGTAAGTCCTGAAAATGTGTTAGAAGTTGCCTAAGCTCAACCCAAAACTCCTATGGCAATCAATTACTTGCTTGGCCAGCCTCGCTCTAAACGCCGTCTATTTTCCTATTCATTGGTCACCTTCCTCGCTTTAATTGGTTTTGGCTACCTAGCTAATGCCATCTATGGCAATAAACCTAGACCCAAGTTGCAAAAGATTGATGCTTTAGCGCAACACTCGAAAATCAAGGTCTACATGAACCATAGCGAAGCCAATAGCTATACCGATCCCTATCGCCAAATTGGGCGGGCGGGAGATGACCTGGAACAAATCCTGGTTGATCAGATCAAACAAGCGAATAGCTCAGTGGATGTGGCGATTCAGGAAATTCGTTTGCCTAACCTGGTTAATGCCCTAGCAGAGCGCAAACGGGCGGGGGTGAGAGTGCGTTTGGTGATGGAAAATTCTTACAATTTGGGTGTTAAAGAGATCTATGGTCGCCTGAATAAGATGACAGAGCGGGAACGCAAGCGCTACAAGGATTTAATTGCCTTCGCTGACCTGAATAATGATGAGCAAATTTCTACGGATGAAATTAACCAGAGAGATGCGATCACAATGCTGAAAAATGCTGGGATCGAATATATTGACGACACCGCCGATGGTAGCTCTGGCTCTGGACTGATGCACCATAAGTTTGTAGTAATTGATCAAAAAAAGCTAGTGACTACTTCTGCCAACTTTACCCTCAGTGATATGCATGGGGATTTTTTAGCCCCTGAAACTAGAGGCAACAGCAACAATATGTTGGTGATTGATAGCCCTGAGGTGGCGAATCTATTTACTGAAGAATTTAATTTAATGTTTCGCGATCGCTTATTTGGCACTAAAAAACCACAGCGTTTACCCAGAACCCTCAACCTAGATGGCGCTACAGTTACAGTCAAGTTTTCTCCTGATCGACCCAGTACTGATTGGCAGCAAACCAGTAATGGCTTAATTGGGGCAAGCTTAGGCAAGTCCAGAACTAAAGTGGATATAGCTCTGTTTGTATTCGCTGAGCCTTTTTTAGGGAATATCCTCGAACAGCAACAGGTGCAGGTAAGAGCCTTAGTTGATCCAGGTTTTGCCTATCGAGAATATGCTACCACTCTGGATATGTGGGGTTATGTTTCCACCCAAGACTGTAAGATCGGCAACGGTAAACCTTGGCAAACCCCAATCAAGACGGCCGGCATTCCTAGTCTACCCAGGGGAGATATATTGCACCATAAATATGGTGTAGTAGATCAAAAGTTAGTGATTACTGGTTCTCACAATTGGTCAAACAGTGCTAACACTATCAATGATGAGACTGTGGTGATCATTGATAGCCCAGTGGTGGCTGCCCACTATGATCGGGAATTTGAGCGGCTATTTGATGGCGCGGTTCTCGGTCCTAACCAGAAAGTCCGAGACCGCGCCCAAACTGTCTGTCCGAGCAATAGCAGGCAGGTGAGAAAACTAAGAAGAAGACTAGGTGAGGCGGGAAGTTCAAGCAGAGGAAGACGACAGGGAAATCGAGAGCAGGTGATACCAGCTACGGAATCAGGTGCAAGTGAAGTAGGAGAGAGAAGTGGGATATGAGATCAACCTAGCTCCATGGATGATCCTGAGATCTGGAGGTTAGATTAGCGCTGGCGGGTATCTCTAACTGGAATTGGAATCAATTCTGGTTCAGGTTGTCTGCCGCCTAGCCCACCTAAAAGTGAGTCGATTAAATTTTCCATTGCTCTGCCAATTTTCTCCCCTAGGCGCTTGAGGGCTTTTTTAATTGCTTTCACTACACTTGTCCCCAATTTCAAAATCTGTTAATTAATCATAACAAATCTTCGCCTAAATTGATCTAAAGCTGAGCAAGCACTCACCCTCCTGATCCAGTCTCGACCTCTAGCAGCACTGAATTGATAAGCTTGGACAGTTGGGTTTTGACTAGCGGCAGCGATCGCGATATATACCAGTCCTACAGGCTTTAGCTCAGAACCACCACCTGGGCCAGCAATGCCAGTGATGCTGATCCCCCAGTCGCTCCCAGTAAGCTGCCGCACACCTGCTGCCATTTGCATTGCCACCGTCTCGCTGACTGCGCCATATGTTTCTAGATCCTCAGGTAAAACTTGCAAAAGGTTGATCTTGAGGTCGTTGCTGTAGGAAATTACGCCGCCGAGAAAAAAGCTAGAACTACCAGGTAAAGCTGTGAGCATTTGACCAAGCCAGCCACCCGTACAAGATTCGGCTACTGCTAGGGTTTGATTGCTAGATCTGAGTAGATCTGCAACTACACTGGCAAGGGTTTGCTCGTCTTTGCCATAGCAATCCTGGGCGGTGAGTTGGAGAATTTCAGCTTCGATCGGGGCAATTAGCTCTTCAGCGGCGGCGGTCGAATTAGCCCTAGCGGTGATTCTCAACCTGGCTTGACCATAGTTAGCGTAGGGCGCAACAGTGGGATTAGCACTGCCAAACAGGTGGTTGACTTTTTCGGCCAGGGCGGATTCACTAATGCCCCAGTAGAGGAGTACCCGCGAGTAAAAAATCTCCTGCACCCAGCCTTTGGCTTTGATCTCATTGACGGCGATCGCTTCCCACATGGCATATAGCTCGGTAGGAATGCCAGGAAAAGTCAAAATTAGGAGGTTGGGCTGAGGCTCCCAGATCATGCCTGGGGCAGTGCCTACGGGATTGGTTAAGATCTTAGCTCCCTGGGGTAAGAGTGCTTGCTTGCGATTGTTGGCAGGGATCGGGCCACGGGTGTATTTAGTCTGAATTTCTGCCCAAAGCTGGGGATGCTCAACTAGGGGAACATCAAAGAAACTAGCGATCGCTTCAGTAGTTAGGTCATCGGGAGTAGGACCAAGTCCACCAGTGACTAATATGAGGTTTGATCTACCAGCAGCGATCGCTAAGACCCGATGGATGCGCTCTAAGTTATCACCTACGACGGTTTGATAGTGATGAACAATGCCTAAAGCAGCTAGCTGCTGTGCCAAAAATTGCGCATTAGTGTTGAGAATCTCGCCCAGCAGGATTTCGGTTCCAATGCAAATTATTTCGGCACTGATCACCATAGCTAGCTTTTAAGTTTGAGGGGTTTGGGAGTGGTAGCCGAACGTCCAGAGTAAGGAGGAGTAGAGTTGATCGATTCGCTAGGGTCGTACACTTCGATACTCACCCGATGGTTGGTGAGCTTGGCAGCAGTATTTAGCAGTTGTCTGATCGACTGAATCGTTTTACCGCCTTTGCCCAGAACTTTGCCCTTATACTTTGGATCAAAGGCAACCCTGATCCAAGTGCGGTGGCTGCTGGGCTCGCAATCAATTCTAAGGGGCATGGCTACGGGCTGATCAGCATGGTTGGCATTTTGATTCGCGCTATCGATGCTAGCCCCAGAGTTAGACTCAGAATTGCTCAGGGTGTCAGACTGATTGATTAAAGGCTCAATTAGGAATTTTGCTAGGGCTACATAATCTGCTGGCATAGGAGAATTAGGCAGTCGCGGCTGGAGCTAATTCGGAATTTGGTTCTGGAGCTTGGATGCGGGCTTGTTTGGCGAGTTCAAATACATTCGCCTGTTCTAGAATTCGTCTTACGGTATCCGTTGGCTGGGCACCCTGGTTAATTCTGGTCACTAGGGATGGTAGATCGAGGCGAGTTTCTTGGGTACGGGGGTTATAGTAGCCTAATTCTTGGAGGGGGCGACCGTCTCTACGGGTAGTACTTTGGGCTGCCACAATCCGGTAGCTAGCTTCTTGTTTTTTGCCGAATCTTTTGAGTCTGAGCTTAACCATGGCTTGAATTTTAATACAAT
>JANRLH010000063.1:0-6877 GCA_033762795.1 Pseudanabaenaceae cyanobacterium bins.68 | reverse complement strand
TCGGCTGATTGTCCGCAAACTGATTTCCCCCTCCCATAGCTCTGCCATCTGTTTTTCAGTTTTGTCGCCGTGTCTGTTGGCAAATTCTCGGAATTTCTGCCAATCTATAATCCTGTGATTACTACCTGGCGGCTTATTCGGTATTGGCTTCAGATTCCCTGTCTCATCTCTTCGCTTCAGCCATAGATCTATGGTGTTACTGCTGATGTTAAAGATCTTACTTGCCTCTACAACTTTTTGGCGGAAGTCCAGACTATAGGGTTCTGTCATACATTTGATTGAATCTCTTACCTAATTCTACCAGCTATTCCCTCTCCTGCTGGCTATGGCAATTGCTATAGTTTAACATAGGGTCGGGCGCAGTGATTTGTTGTACATTTCACAACCTACCTTTGGAACGATAAGATTGAGGGGTTTTGCCCGTCCAGCGTTTGAAAGCACGATGGAAAGCAGAAGGTTCGGCAAATCCCAAGAGAAAAGCGATGTTGTTAATGGAATTATTCTCTCTCAAATAGCAAATTGCTAATTCCTTTCTAGTTTGATCTAACAGTTTCTGATAGGAAGTATTTTCAGAGTGTAGTTCCCTTTGTAGATTTCTCACACTCATATGTAAGCTTTGGGCAATCGCTTCTAAAGAAGGAACTTCAGCTTTTAATCCTTGGGTAATCTTTTTTACCACTTGATTTGCATAGCCTGAGATAGATTGACTGAGCATTAGATCAGCATAATGTTCAAAAGTGGAGAGTAAGTTTGCATTGGCAGAGAGAATTTTCCATTCCAAAAACTTGTAATCAAAAATCAGGCGATTAGTTGATTGAGAAAACAAGATCGGTGCTTGAAAGATACGCTGATGCTCCGATATATCTGCGGGGGTAGGATGTTGAAACCACACACTAGCGAATTGAATCTGCTTACCAGTGAGAATTTTAATCGCCGAGATCATAGCCGACAGGGTGCTTTCCATCGGTTGGCGCGATTCTTCTAACAAATAGCTTTTGTAATGCCGACTAATGTCACAATTCCATAGCACCTGGGAGCCTTCAATTGCAAAGTTCATCTCCACACCCTGACTGAAAAGGCTCATATAGCGTGAGAGTTTTTCTAATACCTGTTGAAGATTTTCGCAATTAAATAGAACATACCCCAAAATCCCAATTGCGGAGGGATTAAATATCTCTCCCATATGTAAGCCAATATTTTGATCTTGAGTGTGGTTAATAACTTCTCGCCACATGGCACGATTAATACCTCCTGATACCCGATAGTCTGGCTGATTTAGGAGTTCTGGACTAATATCGATCGCCTTGCACAAAACATCAATCTCAATCTCATAGCGAGCTACAGCATATTGAATGGCATTGCGAATTAGCGAAATAGAAAAAGTGGCTTCATTCATAGCAAAATATGGCGCAATCGGTCAATGATTTGGCGGATAGGGGCAATGGCAAACTTGGTCAATACCGATAATCTAGGAATTGTCAAATCCATCAGGTTCTCAAGTATGAATCCATCAGAAGTAATTGTAAACCCTGTGACGGGCGATCGCATGACTGTTTTAGAATCTCGTCCAAACTATACCAAAATCCATTTTGATTTACCACCTGGTGCTAAAGGTAGTCCTCTCCATTTTCACCCTACTATGGCTGAAACCTTCACCGTGTTGGAGGGATGTTTAGACATGGAAGTGAATCGGCAAGGAAATCAGCGTTTTTTGCAAGCAGGAGAAACTGTCCATATTCTCCCAGGTACGCCCCATAGTTTTTGCAATAACTCAACAGAATGGGTATCCTTTACGACCGAAAATAAGCCTGGCATTGGGTTTGAGCGATTTATTCGGGGCCTGTATGGTTTAGCGATTGATGGTCAAGTGAATTCGGAAGGAATGCCGACTAATCTATTGCAATTGGCAGTTTTATTGAAGCAATCTGACACTGTGCCAGTAGGGATTCCCCCCTTCCTCTTTCATAGCTTGATTGCTTTCTTGGTAGGAATTGCAGGCTTCTTTCATGTGGATCGATCACTTTCTAAATATTGGCATTAACTTCTCCCTTCAGTAATTTCTCTATATAACATTAAGGAACAATTTTATGATTTCTAATTTTCACAGATCCGTAGAAATTTTAGTTTTAGCGATCGCTCTCACAGGATTAATTAGCAACATTGCCGCAAAAGATGCCAATGCTCAAACCATTGAGCCAAATTCTGAGAAGCAAATTAATTCCAAACCCAAGGGCTATTTTGGTGTCGGCGGCGCAATCGGACTGGGTGGCAACAGCACAGCCTTATCCACTGGAGGACTATCATTATTTACCAAGACCGTATTTTCAGAAAATCTTGCCCTTCACAGTAGCACTGTGATTTTTGGTAGTAATATTGCTGTCTCTACTTCGGCTTTAACCTTCAATTTGCCGATTCGCAACGAAGTTGAACAGATTATCTTTACTCCTTTTTTTGGTGGCGGTGTAATGTTTAGTAATGAGGGCGGTCTCAAAACCAGTCCCCATATTACAGGCGGTTTAGATGTACCGCTATCTCCTAGACTGACAGGAACGATACGAATGAACTTGGGATTTATGAGCGATCGTCCAACTGAGTCAGGCTTAGTACTTGGTGTTGGCTATAGTTTTTAGGAGAATCTTGATGAATCGCTTACGTCTAATTCGGATCACTGGTATTTCTTTGATTTTATTAGTGATTTTCCTAAATATTCCCTACATCGAATTGATTCGCTCTTTTGAATATGATGATATCTTACGTCAACCTGTAGAAGATGTATTAGACCTGTTGGGAAATAAAAGCTAGTATTGGTCGAGGTTTCCGCCATTGCCACCTCTTTTATATCTGGAAATCTCTCCAGAAATTCAGCCACACTATTTATCTTCCTCTCAGGTAATGCCTGTTTCTTCCCTAAAGTTACTTCTAATACTGGAAGTAATCGATGTACCCAATCATGGGCGCAGGAACGGTCAAAGTTGAATAGCACTCCTATTAGGTCAAAGGTGGGGTAACATTTGATGTACATCAAAATATATATCAGCTTGTCTGTTGTGCTTCTTAAAGTCGCTTTCCGTCCGCCTCCTAACCGCCTTTTGCGCTTCTGCTCTGGTTTAATTAGGCTTTGCTGATATATTTGCTCAAAGCTTTCCTCTAATGCCCTAAATGCTTTTAGATTTAATCCTGTAATTGCCCTCATCAGCCGCTCTTGCTTGAGGATGCCTTCGGTATTTAGCATTCAGTGTATATCTTTATCACGGCTGTCATGTTACCTTATTTCCCAACTGGTCTGATATTCATCTTTTACTAATTGAGATAATGTCTGTCGAAAATTAATTTCGCTTTTAATCTCGCATAAATCTTTTGGAGCTTGTTTTAATACTTCTTGATAAGATTTGATGGTGGCAGGGTTTTGTAACTGACTTTTCATGTCCGCTATTCTTTCATGTCCGCTATTCTAGGTAGCCCACTATGGTGACCGTAAATGATCGGAGCCAAGTGCTTACATTTCTCCCAAGCTAGGCGTGCGCCTTGAATCGCATGGGGAGTCTTGCTGCGGGGTGCAGATTTTCCAGTTTTAGAAGCAATATGGCAAAGTTCCAAATATTCCTGAAACTTAGGATCATATTTACCTAGGTCATGCCAGAGTCCAGCGTAGTAGGCTAGTTCGCCTGCTCCAAACTTGTCAGCGAGTAGCTTGGCTATTTTAGGGACTGCGTGCAAGTGCTGGTCTAAGAAATGCCATATTTTTGTACCCTCTCTGGGAGTATGGGCAAAGGATTTAACTGTCATTTGGTTTTTTGGGGTTTATAGGGTGCATAGGAAATGGGAGATCATAGACGCTCTGCTGTCGAAACAGATGGGGTGCGGGGCTTCGCCCCACGAAGAGGTTTTACACAGCCATAACAACTTAACTATCCCCTATGGCATCGTCTATACTTTGTTAGTAGTTGGCAAAATTTCAAGTCTCAAGCCTGGGAGTTTTTTTATTCATGAATGGATTGGTGCAATGGTCGGCTTTAGCTCTGCATATCGCAGCAATGTTTTTTGGACTGGCAGGGCTGCTGTTGGTCTTACCCAATCCTGAGTTTGTCAGTAGCCTGTCTAGCCTGGGGGTACAGATTTTTGGCTGGGGGATGTCTGCCGGTGGGGCCGTGTACATGATCTTAGCAGCGATCGCTACTGTAATCTATGGGGTACGCAGTTTGGGCTGGTCAAAGTTGCTTTGTTTTATGGTGCCAGCCGTGGGTCTATCTCTGGGCAGTGAACTGCTAGGTACTAGTACTGGCTTTCCCTTTGGTGACTATGGCTATCTGACCGGCTTGGGCTACAAGGTGGCAGGTCTAGTGCCGTTTACCATTCCATTGTCTTGGTTCTATATGGGATTTGCCTGCTGGCTGGTGGCAATGTCGGCGATTAAGCCTGGCAAAAACTGGTTTCTCCGCCTAGAAGCGATCGCTACCGCAGCAATGATGTTGACTGCCTGGGACTTTGTACTTGATCCCGCCATGAGCCAGTCTGCCTATCCTTTTTGGTACTATCCTGATGCTGAACTCAACTCCTTGGGGCTATTTTTCGGCACTCCGATTCAAAACTTTGGCGGTTGGATGCTAACTGGAGTGGTGTTTATGCTCACTGCCACCATGATTTGGGGCGATCGCCCTCTGCCGCGCTTATCGGTGCAGCAATTACTTTTCCCCGTGATCTTATACTTGGCTAATTTTATTTTCGGCTTGGTGCTCAGCTTGTCGGCCCAAATTTATGCACCGATCTTTTTGGGGATTTTGTTTGGCGTTGCTCCCCTGCTTGGTCTATGGCGTTTGGCTGATCAAGCCGACCAGCTAACTGCTGATTTGGAGCAGGTCACGCTCAAGACCCTAGTGCGCTAGTGGAACTCAGCATTAGGCGCAGCTTGATTTTGATCAAGTCGATTTGAGCTATGCCAATCTCAGCATCTCCCTCGATCACGATGCCGGTAGTAATCAAGCGATCAAGGAGTTCCAGAACCGTACCTTCTCGACTGGGTTGACCAGGATAATAGCTGCCTGGGGTAGGTAACAGTTTGCCAGCTTCGCCTAGCTCCAGGTTCAGGCTTTCAGGGGAGAGCTCTAGCACTTCGCACAGAGCCAATACTTGGGCTTGCATAGTTTGCAGGCTGATAGCTGCACGCTCGATTTCGGATTCAGTTAGCTGCCCTTGATCCATACGGCGGATCACCTGGGCTTCCATCAACTGCCGCAATAGCTCCACCAGGGTTAAGACCAAAGAAGCTAAGCCAGATTGGGAAGGCATCTAAGCTAGTCCCTTTTTACCAATGTCGCGGCGGTAGATTAGCCCTTCAAATTCGATGGGTTTGAGATAGCTATAGGCTTTGGCGATCGCTTCTGTTAAATCTTCTCCAATCCCTACCACATTTAATACCCGTCCACCTGCGCTCACTAGGGTTTGGTCCTTAATCTTCGTGCCGGCATGAAACACGATCGCCCCCTGGGATTCCGCCTTACCAATGCCGGTGATAAATTTATTGGTCTGGTAGCTGCCTGGATAGCCTTGTGCCGCCAGCACTACTGCCACTGCTGCCCCTCGATGCCAGGCTAGAGGCGGGAACTCTCCTAACCGCTGTTCCACACAAGCCAGCAGGAGTGCAGCCAAATCGGTCTGCAATAGGGGTAAAATCACCTGGGTTTCTGGATCACCTAACCGACAGTTAAACTCAATCACCTGGGGGTTTCCCTGGGGCGTAATCATCAGACCGGCATAGAGGCAGCCACGATAGTCAATACCGCGCTGTTGCAATGCTTGCAGGGCAGGTTCTAGGACTTGAGTTTGGATCTGAGCCAATAGCTGGGGGGGCACCCAACCACAGGGCGCATAGGCTCCCATGCCGCCAGTATTTTCTCCGCGATCGCCATCTAAAATGCGTTTATGATCCTGAGCAGGTAGCAGGGCTCGAATGGTCTTACCATCAGTGACTGCCAATACTGAGACCTCTTCGCCAGTCAAATACTGCTCTATGACCACTCGTTTATGGGGATTACTAAAAATGGCAGCGATCGCCGCCTCTGCCACCTCTAGGCTCTCGGCTACAGTCACCCCCTTTCCTGCTGCTAGGCCATCATCCTTAATCACAATCGGTGCTCCCACTTGCCGCACATGGGCGATCGCCGCTTCTAGGTGATCAAACACCCCATAACTAGCCGTGGGAATTTGCGCCGCCGCCATCAATTCCTTGGCCCAGGCTTTGCTGGCTTCAATTTGAGCTCCTTGGCGATCGGGACCAAAGATAGCTAAATTATGGCTGCGAAAGAGATCGACAATACCTAAAGCCAAGGGGGTTTCTGGCCCCACCACGGTAAATCTCACCCCTTGCACCTGGGCAAAGCGCAAGATGCCTTCTAAATCCTCCACTGCCATGGGTGCATTAGTGCATTTAGCCAGATTTGCCGTGCCCCCGTTACCAGGTACACAAAAAATCTGCTCCACCAAGTCAGACTGAGCTAATTTCCAAGCGATCGCGTGTTCCCTGCCGCCGCTACCAATCACAATTACTTTCACTTTATTTTTATTCCTGTTAGGCCTAGCAGATTTGATGGGGAGTATAGAGCTCTCCTAGTTCGGCAGCAAAACTGGTCTTTTTCTTAAACTCAAAGGCCCCAGCAATTGATCCCCATACCCGCTCATCGGTTTCTGGATCATTGCCGCGATCAAGGCTGGAATAGGTCTGCTCCGTGACTTCAAACTCGCTGGACAAGTAAGTATTCTTGCCATTGCGGAACACACAGCAGTTTTTACCTGGTTCTACTTGGCCACTGAATTTACCCGACCCATAGGTTACCTGCATATCACAGCCAGGCAGAGGCTCTAGGTGCTCCAAGGTAAGTGT
>JANRLH010000062.1:0-97573 GCA_033762795.1 Pseudanabaenaceae cyanobacterium bins.68 | reverse complement strand
ATTTTTCCTGCCACCGATGGGGTGAGAGATATTTTGGCTTGCGATCGCCATTCGATTTATCGCTTTAATCCAGATTGGAGTGGGGAACTAGTCTATCAATCGGGTGGAAATTTAGACTGGGGAGCGATCGCTAGCGAGCTGCAACAACAGCAGGGCTGGATCTATGCCAATCAGGAAATCTTGGTGGTACATGACCTAGAACGAATGGGATTTCCGCCCGCCCAGGTCAAATTTTGGCGCAGCTACGGAGTTAAAGCCTTTGTGCATGTGCCGATCATGGCAGGACAAAAGCTATGGGGGATCTTGACCGTGTATCAGCACCAACCACGGCAATGGCAAGAGCGGGAGGTGCGGTTAGTTAGTCAGGTGGCTGATCAAATTGGTGTAGCTATCCAGCAGGCTGACCTGTTGATTCAAGAACAAAAGGCGGCGGAGATCGCTTCGGCGGCCGAACAGGCGATGAGTCAGTTTCTCACCCTGATGAGCCATGAATTACGCACGCCCCTAAATTCGATTTTGGGATTTGCCCAGCTTTTGAGCTTAGATAAGAGTCTATCTGAAGCCCAGCTAGAGAATTTGGGCATTATCTATCGCAGTGGCGCTCACCTGCTCACCTTGATCAATGATGTCCTAGAAATGTCTAAGATTGAAGCGGGTCAAGAGCAGCTTTATTTTGAACAATTTGAGATCCAGGGGCTGCTGACTAGTCTCAGGGAAATGTTGGGCTTGAAAGCGAAGAATAAGGGGGTGGAACTTAGCTGTAGCTGTGATGTGAATGTACCGCCATTGGTGAAAGCCGATCAGCAAAAGTTGCGCCAGGTGCTGATTAACTTGCTGGGCAATGGCATTAAATTTACTGACCAAGGTCGAGTGAGCCTATGGGTGAGCCTGACCCCAGATCATAGGTTGAGTTTTCGGGTAGAGGATACTGGTTGTGGCATTCCCGCCAATCAGATTGAGTCGATCTTTGAGCCGTTTATCCAGTCTGAGGCTGGTAGAGCCCAGGAGGGTACAGGCTTGGGCTTGACGATCAGTAAGAAATTTGTGCAGCTGATGGGCGGTGAATTGGTAGTGACTTCTATCGTAGGTCAGGGCAGTTGTTTTGAGTTTGCGATCGCGTTTGATGTGGCAGAGTCTCCAACTCCTGTGAATTTACCTGTGCCCACCAAATTGCTACTGTTACCCCACCAGGCAGTGCCACGGATCTTAGTTGCCGAAGATGACCCAGATACGCGGGATCTCATGGTAACCACGATGGCTAACTTGGGTTTTATTACTCAAACCGTGGTTGATGGTGATCAGGCGATCGCCCAGTGGCAAGCATGGCAGCCCGATTTAATCTGGTTGGACTTAGGGATGCCGCGAGTGAGTGGCACTGAGGTGACAAGTTACATTCGCCAGCAGGAGCGGGTGCAGCAAATTCCCCTCGGAAAAGCGGTCAAAATTATTGGTATTACCTCTAGTCTATTGGCAAGCGATCGCGATCAATTGTTGGCGGCAGGTTGTGATCACTTTATCACCAAGCCCTTTGATCTGGGTCTGATGTTTGCTAAGGTGAGAGAATGTCTCAATCTTTCCTACGACTATGGGCAGACCACGGTCGCCCCCCCAGTGAAGAACTATTCTGAAATTGAGCACCAGAGCCAACAGATGCCGAGCTTATGGCACCAGCAATTAAAGTTTGCCGCTAAAGCCGCCGATGAAGAAGCGATCGCTACTCTAGTTGAGCAAGTGCCGGCTGAATTTGCCGCCCTAATTAGCTTCCTCAATCAGTCAGTTAACGATTTTCGTTTGCACCAAATCAGTCATCTCCTGAAGTAGAATTAAAGGCTACACCAATCTAAATTTAGATCAGTTGCGTACTTAGAACGGGTAATCTCCAAATTAAATCCACAGCTTTCCCTATGTACACTACCCTTGAGCCTTTAGCGATCACCCATGCTGGTGACATTCTGGTAGTCGATGATATGCCAGATAACCTGCGGCTAATCACCACTGTGTTGACTGAACACAAGTATCGGGTGCGACGGGTCGTTAATGGTTTGCAAGCGATCGAGGTAGTGCTGTTGGAACCACCAGAACTAATTCTCTTGGACATTTTAATGCCCGGCATGAGCGGCTATGAGGTCTGTGAGCGCCTGAAGCACAATCCCCAAACGGCGGAAATTCCGATTATCTTTTTAAGCGCCCTAAACGATCAATTTGACAAAGCGCGGGGCTTCTCCTTGGGCGGCGCAGACTATATCACCAAACCGTTTCAGTTGCGGGAAGTATTGGCGAGAGTAGATCACCAAATCACCATTAGTCGGCAACAAAGAACCTTGCAAAAACGGGAACGCCAACTGGCAGAACTGAATCAGCAGTTGGCAGAGCGATTGGAAAATCGAACTGAAACCATTGAACGACTGTTACAGCAGTTGAATCAGCAGGTGGAAGAACGGCTGAAAATTGAAGCCGCCGCCCAGGCGCAAAATGCCAAGATCAACCAGGTGAAAACCCGCATGCTTGAGCAAATTTCCCATGAACTCCGCACACCTCTAGCAATTATCTCTCTGTCGGTGGAATCCTTGACTCACAATCAACTCTTACCTGAGCAGAAGCAACATCGTCTAAATCAAATTCGAGCGAATGTGGAGCGGCTGAACCAGGCATTAGAAAACTTTGCCGCGCTGAAGTTGACCAAGCACCCAGACTACACCCGCAACTTGAAGCAGATTAATCTAGACCATTTTTTAGCAGCACAGGTGAACACCTGGCAGGCTAAAGCAGGTAAAAACTTTGAGATTATCCATCTTTCCCAAGGGATTAATCAAGTGGTGCGGGTCGATCAACTGTTACTGGAAGAAATCTTAGAACAAGTAATTAGTAACAGTATTCGCTTCTCGCCTGAAGGCGGCAGAGTAGAAATCAGTTACCAAATCCTGACTGATCAGATTGAAATTACGGTGCAGGACTGGGGAATCGGCATTCCGATCGCTGAGCAAGACCAGGTATTTGAGGAGTTTTATCGGGCTACCAATGCGGATGTGATTCCTAGTACACCAGGAGTGGGAATTGGTTTAGCGATCGCGAAACAATTGATCAATTTCCAAGGTGGCAAAATTCAGATTGTCAGCCGTCCCGCACCAGAGCCTGATCATGGCACTACCATTCAGTTGACCTTTCCCTATGTTGCTCCCTAGCTCTGCAACTGTAGCTGAAGTAGGCGAGGCGGGGCTATTGCAAATCATCAAGCAGTTTTGCGGCAGCCAGGTTGGTGATGATGGTGCCGTGTTGGGAGCTACTCTACCTGGGTCTGAATTGGTGGTGACTACAGATATGTTGGTGGAGGGGGTACATTTTAGCGATCGCACCACTAGTGCTGCCGATGTAGGTTGGCGAGCAGCAGCCGCAAATCTCTCGGATCTAGCGGCAATGGGGGCTAGCCCTTGGGGCTTGACTATTGCCTTGGGCTTGCCGCCCTACACTCCAGTAGCTTGGGTGGAAGGGCTGTACCAAGGTTTTAGAGCTTGTTTATACACCTATGGCGGTGAAATTATCGGCGGAGATCTAGTGCGGGCTGCAACCAGACAAGTTGCGGTAACGGCTTTAGGTCAAGTACAGCGCGATCGCTTAATCCAGAGGTCTACTGCCCAGGTTGGCGATCAGATCTTGATTAGTGGTAGCCATGGCAATTCCAGGGCAGGTCTAGAACTTCTACTCAACCCCCAACTTGCCCACAACTTAGATCAAGCCCAAATTCACAGGTTTTATCAGGCTCACCAGCGCCCAGTTCCCAGATTTGATCTGATCCAGCTTTTAGCTAAGTTGCCACCTACTAAAATTACTGGCATGGATAGTAGCGACGGCTTGGGGGATGCCCTTAGCCAAATTTGTGCGGCTAGCAAAGTGGGAGCCAAGCTAAACTGGCAAAACTTGCCGATCCCTAGAGGTATAGAACTAATCGCACCCCACACCTATGGGGACTGGATCATAAATGGCGGCGAGGATTTTGAATTGGTTTTGACTCTAGACCAAGCGATCGCCCAACAAGTCTGCCAATTGCTCCCAGGCACCGCAATCATTGGCGAAATTGTGGCAGAGCCAGGCATTATTGGCATAGAGCTAGGACAGGGCTTTCAGCACTTTAGTTAGCCTAGCAAAGGTTTAACTGCGGCATAGTCTAGTTCGCGCCATTCCCCAGGTTGTAAGCTACCAAGTTCCAAGTGGGCAATCTTCACCCGCACTAATCTTAGGGTAGGGTAACCTACTGCCGCAGTCATCCGCCGCACCTGTCGATTTTTCCCTTCAGTGAGAGTGATTTCTAGCCAAGCAGTAGGAATGTGGGCACGATAGCGCACTGGCCGCCGAGGTAAATTCGGCTCCCCCTCTAGCAACCTGACCTGGGCAGGACGGGTAAAGTAGTCTTGAATCTTGATGCCACTACTTAACCGCGCGATCGCTTCAGCAGTGGGTAAATTTTCTACCTGCACCCAGTAGGTACGGGGATGGGCAAACTTGGGATCGCAGAGACGGTGTTGCAGTAAGCCATGATTAGTCAGCAATAATAGACCTTCGCTATCGCGATCTAGACGACCCGCCGCATAGATTTGCGCGATCTTCACAAAATCAGCCAAGGTGGGATGCCCAGTGCGATCGGGATCACTAAACTGAGTCAATACCCCATAGGGCTTATAAAATAGCAAATAGCGATAACTCAAGCTAGATCTGCTGCCGCTCCAACAACTCAGCCACAAAGTTAGTAAACACTCTTCCCTTTTGAAATTCTGGATCAGCCAAAATCGTCTGATGAAAACCAATAGTAGTAGGTACACCAGTAATCGCACATTCATAGAGGGCGCGGCGCATGCGTTGAATGGCACTGGGGCGATCGCCTGCCCACACAATCAATTTGCCAATTAAAGAATCATAATGGGGCGGAATCTCATAATCCGTATAAATGTGGGAATCCATCCGCACCCCAGGACCCCCAGGCGGTAAATAGGCGCTAATGCGCCCAGGGCTAGGTCGAAATCCATACCTAGGGTCTTCCGCATTAATCCGACACTCGATCGCGTGACCCCGCAATACCACATCCTTTTGGGCAATTCTCAACTTCTCACCCATAGCTACCCGCAGTTGCTCCGCTACCAAGTCGATCCCCGTAATCATCTCCGTGACCGGATGTTCTACCTGAATGCGGGTATTCATTTCCATAAAATAGAACTTGTCATGCTTATCTAGCAAAAACTCCACCGTACCAACACCCACATAGTAAATTGCTTGAGCGGCTCTAATCGCAGCATTTCCCATTTGAGCGCGTAGACGGGGGTTGAGGGCAATACTCGGAGCTTCCTCCAACAGCTTTTGATGGCGGCGTTGAATGGAGCAGTCCCGTTCTCCCAGGTGAATCACATTGCCATAGCTATCCGCCAGAATTTGGAACTCGATATGGCGCGGCTCTTCAATACATTTTTCAATATATATCCCCCCATTACCAAAAGCGGCATTAGCCTCTCCCTGGGCAGCTTTTAGGAGTTTGGGCAGTTCTTCACGACTGAGTGCCAGGCGCATCCCCCGCCCGCCCCCCCCTGCGGTCGCCTTGATCATCACTGGATAGCCAATTTTTTCGGCAATTTTGAGCGCGGTTTCTTCTGAGTCAATTAAACCTTCACTGCCTGGCACGGTGGGTACGCCAGCTTTTTGCATGGTTTTTTTGGCGGTAGACTTGTCCCCCATACCTGCGATCGCGGCGGCACTAGGCCCTACAAAGATCAAGTTATGATCGGCACAAATCTCGGCAAATCTGGCATTTTCGGATAAAAATCCATAGCCAGGATGAATAGCATTAGCATGGCGGGTCAGGGCGGCAGCGATAATATTGGGAATATTCAAATAGCTTTTGCTACTGGGGGCATCACCAATACAGACTGCTTCGGTGGCTAACTGCACATGAAGAGAGTTGCGATCAGCACTAGAATATACTGCCACAGTAGCAATGCCCATTTCCTCACAGGTACGCAAGATGCGGAGGGCAATTTCACCACGGTTGGCAATCAAAAGTTTAGCGATCGCGGCCATAGGTCGGCAACAAAAAGTACATCTCTAATCCTAACCCTTCTGGGCAACTAGTTTGCCAGTAAAATCAGGGACTCTCGTTCCACTTCCCGCGTTAGTTTACTGTTGCCGCAGGTTTTTCCACCACAGTTAATCCCATTTTTCAAAATCAGTTAGTGCCAGTATTCCTTTGCGATGGAAAAACTTTGGCTAACCGAAGAGATGTTAGATTATGTAGTATTAGTGACTCATCAATATTTGTCAGACCTTTTGTCAGAGGTAAAAGTAAATGGTTGCGATCGCTCCTATATCATCCACTTCACCAACATTAATATCTGAGCCTACCTTGCCCAAGGTCACTTGGCATAAACTACCCGAAGATTTCATTTTACCCGAAGATCCTCTGGACAATAATTTACAGCCCCTTCTGGCTGAGGCTCTGCGTGAATCCCTAGAATTAGCCGAACTATTTTTAGAATCAATGCTAATTGCCACTAATTTTGGTATTTGCGCCACGGTTGCCGATAAAACTGTTGTCAAAGCTCCCGATTGGGTTTATATTCCCGAAGTTAAGCCTTTGTCGGGAGGAGTGATTCGGCATAGCTATACTCCCAATGTTGAAGGCGATCGCCCCCTAATTGCACTGGAGTTTATTTCCGAAACCGAAGGTACTGAATATTCGATCAATCCTCACTATCCCTATGGTAAATGGTATTTTTACGAACGCATTTCACAAGTTCCTTTGTATGGCATTTTTCATCCGACAACAGGCACATTAGATTTATTTCGCCTAGTGGAAGGTAGATATGAATCCCAGTCCGCCGACCAAAATAATCGTTTCTGGATTGCCGAAATGAACTTGTTTTTGGGTACTTGGGCTGGCAAAAGATCCCAGGTTTCGACAACTTGGCTACGCTGGTGGGATTCTACAGGCAACCTCTTGCCATGGGGTAGCGAGAAAATCGCCCAGGAAAAGCTAATAGCCGAGCAAGAACGCCAAAGGGCTGAGGTTGCTGAGGCACAATTACAACAAGAGAGAGCTATTCGTCAACGTCTTAGCGATCGCTTGACCGCATTGGGTATAGATATTGATACGGACGAAGAGTGAACTACAGTCTTTCCCTCAATAAAAATAGGCTTAATTTTTAGAATTGATCCAGTTTTCTGCTATTGTACATTCAATTATTCAATCTTCTGTAGGACTTACGCAAAGGTGATCTAAAACCCCAGCTTTAAGTGGGGTTTGGAACTACGCCCTCAAACTCCCTTTTTACAACACTTCCTAAATCAGACTGCGTAAGTCCTGTTCTGCTATTGAAGAAATTAGAAATACCCCAGAGCAAAGATAAATAGATAGATTTTACCTCTTCCACCAAGACTATGGAACCTCCAACAGCTAGACAAAAAACTGGGAATTGGCAAAATACACAAAAAATTCCATGCTCTATCTGGGACTTTGAGCACCATCAATTACTTGTTTGGCGAAAGGTGTAGTTATGACCAGAAAGAAAATTGGAGTTATTGTATATTCCAATCCTGATTACTACCCTCCGACTGTAAGTGCTATCTTGCTGTTGGCAAAATATTACGATGTGATTCTAGTTGGCCGAAATTTTGAGCAACCCACTAGAGAATATCCGCTAAATGTCTCAATCTATCGTTTAGGCAATTACTCATCAGCAGAAGAGCGATCCCAGCTTAGCTCATTTGGCAAGATTATCGAATATCTGAAATTTATCAGGGATGCCTATAGTCTGCTGCAACACACCGACTTGATTTATGCCTACGAGCCCTACGCTTTTGTGGCCAGCTATTTGGTCAAGTTTCGCTGCCGAGGCAAACAAGCAATTATTTATCAATGCCATGAAATTCCTGAGCGAATTGAAGGACTAGGTAAGCTAGTAGGGTGGGTGCAGCGGCTGGAAAAAAGATGGATAAATCAGGCAAATTTGATTATCTTACCGGAAAAAACTAGGGCAGAAATCTACCAGAACATGATGGAAATCCAACAGCTCCCTATGGTGGTACCAAATTTTCCATTAAAAAGTCTCTTCCCCGTCTTGCCCGAATTGAACTCTTTAATAGAAAAAAGATGGAATCAGCCAGTTTTGTTTTATCGCGGTACTATTTCTGATGCAATTTCAATGCGAGAAATATTCCGCAGTCTACAGTTTCTCCCTGAGGCATGGCTGAAGCGAGTGCAAATCCAATTTGCTGGCTACTTAAATGCTCTTGATGCTAAAGCAATTGATTTAGAATTAAATAATTTGAATTTGACTGACCAGTATATTTTTTGGGGTGCACTGCCGTACACTGAGGCAAACCTGGCGACGATAACTACAACAATTGGCTTTTGTCTCTACAAACCATCTTCCAAAAATACTGGAACTATGTCTACTTCAAGCAACAAAATTTTTGAGTATGCTGGCTGTTATTTGCCGGTAATTGTCTCTGATACCAACAACTTCCGTTCCTTCTTTGCTGGAGAAGAATGGGTGCATTTTGCTAATCCCGATCATCCAGAAGCGATCGCTGGCGCTGTAAGTGAAATCCTGGCTGATTTTGAACAGTATAAACACAAATGTATGGCGGCTCGCAGAGCCTTTGAACAGCGGTTCAACTATGAAAACGCATTCAATCCAGTGATCCGTCAAATTGATGTACTGATCCAAGGGAAATAGCAAGATGGCTCAAGAGTATCCTTTAGTTTCAGTTGTACTACCTGTATATAACGGAGAGAAGTATTTAAAACTGGCAATTGAGAGTGTCTTAGCCCAAACCTACCACAACTGGGAGCTGGTGATCTCTGATGACGGCTCTTCTCAGCCCACGTTGAACCTGCTGAATAGGTATGAATCCCATCCTCAAGTGGTGATTAATTACAATTCTAAAAATATCGGTCTGTTTGCCAATTTAAACTTGGGGATCAATTGCGCCAGCGCAGATCTAGTGATGATTCTATGCAGCGATGATTATCTATTGCCAGAATGCTTAGCAATCAATTTAGACTTATATGTAGAACACAACTTTCCTTCCTTGCTACTCTCTTCTTTTATTTATATTGACCAAGAGGGAAAGGTATTGAAAAAGCCTCCATATCCTTTGTGTGCCCAATCCACCAGGCTGTGGCAGTCTAGAGAGGTGATTCCTCTGCTGTTAGAGTATGGCAGTATTAATGGCAATATATCTGGAATGTTTTTTCCCAAACAGACATTTAAGGCGGTGGGAGAATTTAGAAGTGATTGGAACCATGCGGCTGATTGGGAATGGCTGTATAGAGTTGGCAAATTTGGCAGCATTTTGATGTCGCGTCAGGATGTAGTTGCAATTAGAAGCCATGCTGAACAATTATCCGGCATTAATTTCCACAACCTGAGTAATTCTCTTGAAGTGGTTGAGATGGTAAGAATATTACTGAATGATCCAGTGAATCAGGAGATTGCCCAAGCTCAGTCCTGGGCTTTACACATTCTCCAGTTTCATTTGTGGTTTGCCCTAAAGTTTTGGCGGCGGGGTGAGCGGCAGAAAGCAACTCGGATTGTGCAAGCGATCGCGCGGGTAATGCCTTTGGGTGCAGTCACTTGGCAAATGGTAAGGTGGCTACCTACTCGATGGCAGTTGGCACGGGGGTAAATTGGTTTCTAACGAATTTGAATTTGAGTCATGTCCTCGTCTTCAGGGGGGCTAGGAATGGGGATGGGGGGGCGGGGTTCTGCCACTTTAATATTTTTCTGTTGAATTTGCTTGAACAGCCAGCCACAACCAGCGATACAAGTGCGGCGGTCTTCTTCTGAGACGTTGACATTAGTTTTGAGGTATTCCTGTAGCCATTTGCAGCCGCGCACTAGCAGGTTTTCCATGTCCAGATTCCAGAGAATGAGGTGGTGATCAAGGCTGGCAGAAATAATGTATTTGCCTTCAGGGTGGAAAAATAGATCTCGCACTGCTGCCTGATGTCCATTAAAAGTGCGAAGCAGGGTGCCGTCTAATCCCCAAAATTGGATGGTGGTGTCGTCACTGGCAGAGGCTAAGGCTTTACCATCGGGGCTGTAGCAAATTGCTCTGATCTCTGCACTATGACCATTAAGGGTTTTGATTAAGTTGCCCTCTAAGTCCCAAAATTTGATGCTCTGATCCATGCCGGCGGTGGCAAATTGGTTGCCATCAGGACGAAAACACACGGCGAAAATTTCTGCACTGTGACCTTCAAAGCTGCGTAGTAGTTTACCTTCCCAATTCCACAGGCAGATCACTTTGTCTTTGCCCACGGAGACTAACAGGCTGCCATCGGGACTATAGGCGATCGCGTAAACATCGCCTGTATGTCCGCTCAGGGTTTGCAGCCAGGTGCCATCTGCTAGCCAAACGCGGATGGTGCTGTCGGCACTGCTGGTGGCAAATATTTGACCATCGGGACGATAGACCACGCTATGGACTTCGCTGCGGTGGCTGCCCAAGCTGGTAATTAGCTGCCCGTCCCTACTCCAGAGTTTGACACTGCTATCACCACTGACTGAAACGATGGTGCTGCCATCGGGACTAAAGCAGAGCCGATTGACTCTTTCCAGGTGTCCTTCTAGCCGCGCGATTACTTGACCGGCAATGCTCCGCACTAGGATGACTTTTTCTTTGCCGGCTGAGGCAATCAGTTTGAGATCGGGACTCACTGCTACACAATAGACCTCATCGCTGTGGCCAGCAATTTTGAGCAGGGGATTGCCTTGGGGACTCCAGAGCTTGACCGTGGTGTCGCGGCTACCAGAGACTAGGCTTTTGCTGTCGGGATTGAAGGCAACGCTGTTTACCACATCCCCGTGGCTGTTGAGGCTTTTGATCATGCGACCTTCTAAATCCCAGAGTTTAATTGTGCGATCGCTGCTAGCAGAGGCAATCATGGTGCCATCAGGGGCAAAGGCTACTCCCCATACCCGATCGCTGTGACCTTGAAAAGTGCGCAGCAACATACCATCTATGCCCCAGAGCCTGACCGTGCGATCGCGTCCACAGGAGACAAGTGCATTCCCCGCAGGATCAAAGTCTACCCCTTCCACAAAACTCTCGTGACCTTTGAGGGTGCGGGAAACATTGCCATTCAGAGTCCAGATGATTAGAGTGCGATCGGCGCTGCCAGACACCAAGGTTTTGCCGTTGGGATGAAAAGCCACACAGGTAACCCAGCGCTCATGGCCACCACGCATGGTTTTGACATTAGTGCCATTCAGTTTCCAGAGTTTAACTGTGGTATCTTCACTGGCTGAGGCAATCAATTCGCCATCGGGGCTGAAACAGACATCTAAAACTGGGCCATCATGACCTTTGAGCATTTGCACTGGCTGATCGCCAAATTTGCCCAGTTGGTCATCCCAGCGCCAGAGCCGCAACATATTATCTCGACTACAGGAAACTAGCAGCTTGCCGTTGGGACTAAAGGCGACACTGGTAACCGCATTGCCATGTCCCTGGAGGGTTTGCAGCAGTAGACCATTAGACTGCCAGACTTTAATTGTGCGATCGCTGCTGGCAGAAGCAATATATTTACCATCCTTACTAAACCGCACCTTATTCACCCAATAGCCATGCCCCTCTAGGCGGTTGTATTCATTGATGCCGTAGACCACTTGCTCTAGGGCAGTAATTGTGCGCATTTGGGTATTGGGCTTAAGCATGTTGGTGCTGTTATCGATCTGGCTAAATAGCCGCCGCAGTTGCGCCCCCGCAATCAGTCCCGCAATCAGGGCTTCGATGTGATTGTTAGAAAAATACAAGGCTTCCGAAGAAATGGTGAGGGCAACAATGCGCTCATTTAGTTCACCCATTTCGGCCATCAGCCGACTATGGCGCTCAGCCTCTAAACTCTTTTCTAGCTGCTGGGTGAGTTTTTCCAGACGTTCGGCGGTGGCAGCCCGCTTTTGAGCTTCTTCTAGCAGCTTTGCCTGCATTTTCTCTTTCTCTTGAATGCGCTGACTCGCTTCGAGAAAAGCTTGATCACTGCGGGATAGGGTGCGACTGGCTGCCCATTCTAAGGCTTCCACTAGGCGGTTGCCACGCAGCAACGCCGAGCTATCCTGTTCATCTGAGCGCAGCCAAGCCTGGAGGGCTTCTTGGTAGGGACAATCACTTTCCCCTTGAAAGGTCACTTTTTGGTTGAGCTTGAGTACCACAATCGAGACATCATCTTCAGGAATATCCCGTTGGCTAAACTGCTTGAGGGCAGCCCGCAGTCTTTGTAAAATCTGGTCGGCAGACAGGTGGGCGATCGCCTTGAGTACGTGCTCTAGGGCAGAAATACCATGGATGTTCTTCTCGCCAAACTCTAAGCCGCTAGCATTGGTAGCCTCAGTCAAACCGTCACTAAAGAAAATCACCACATCTCCTTCATGCAACTGGCGCTGACTGCTGCGAAAAGGTGCGCTCGCAAACCGACCCAAAGCCATACCTGGATTTACCACTTCTTCGCAGGTTTGGTTGGCGGCATGGTAAATGATCGGCCCTGGCACTCCTGCACCACCGAGGTTGAGTTGGTAAGTGCCTAGGTCTAGAACACCGTAGCACAGGGCGATCGCGTCGCCGCTGGTATTGGTTTGGCAGAGTAGTTGGTTGAGGGAATCTAGCACCACCAGGGGGTTACGCAGTTTACCCTGCTGGGCGTAGGCATCTAGTTGCCCCTTAAACAGAGCCGCATGGATCGCCCCTGCCACTGACTTGCCGGATGAGTCGGCAATCGCAATGCCCAATAGACCCGGCTGCTCTAGAAACTGGTAATAGTCACCGCCGAGGTCTACTGCTGTCCACACTTCAGCAGCGATATCTAATCCCGTATAGCTTGGTATTTGTTGGGGAAGGAGACTGCGTTGGAGAAGTCTACCGCCTGCCAGATCCTGTTCGGGCTGCATGAAAAATCTGTGGCCAATGGACGAGGTGGGTTAATTTTATCTTTAAAACTGGGGAATCGAGGGGTAGGCTTAAAATTATAGCTCAAAGGCTTACAGTCAAGTGATCGCTGCTACAAATCGTGGTAAACCTGCTTGATCGAGATGCACCTTGATCTGAGTGTAACTTCCCTGGGTAGCTAGTAAAGCACATACTTGCTCTGCTTGACCTGCCATCACTTCGATCAGCCAGAGCGCACCTGGAGCCAGGTATAGGGGAGCCTGAGTCACTAAGTGAGCGATCGCCACTAGACCATCTTCACCGCCATCAAGTGCTAATCGTGGCTCGTGCTTAGCGACCTGGGGCGCTAGTTCAGCAATCATGCGAGTGGGGATGTAAGGGGGATTAGAGACCATGCCGCTAATTTGACCTTGGAGGTGACTGATCGGCTCGAACCAGTTGCCCTGATGCCAAGTAATTCTCTGATCTAGTCCATACTTGCGACCATTGGCTTGGGCGATCGCTAAAGCCTGGGGACTCAAATCGATCGCGTGAATGTCAGCATGGGGTAGAGCTTGAGCCAGAGCGATCGCCAACACCCCACTGCCAGTGCCTAGGTCTAGCCAAATTTCTCGACCAAAACTAGGCGATCGCCACTGCTGCACTAGATCAATGATCAATTCGGTTTCAGGGCGGGGAATCAATACCCCAGGGGCGACGTTTAATTCTAGATCTCGCCAGTAGGATCTGCCCGCTAGGTACTGCACGGGGGATTGCTCATGCAAACGCCGCTGCCAAAGCTGATCTAGGGCTTGGAGTTGATCAGGGTGAGGGCAGATATTTCCCAGCCTTAGGGCTAAGCGATCGCCCCCTAGCACTACAAAGGCCAGCCATTCTAGTTCGAAAATATCCACCTCAGCTTGCCTAGCCTGCTGCCGGGCCTGAGCATACCACTGGCTAAAATCCATCTCTAGTTGCGCCGATTCAGCACATAGACATAGTAGACCAAGGTGCTAATCGCCTGGATCGCTGCTGCCACATAGGTAAGGGCTGCTGCATCTAGGACTGTGGCTACCCCGTTCAGTTCAGTTCTGGATACTACTCCATCCGCCACCAAGATCTGCTTCGCCCGCGCGCTAGCGTCAAACTCTACGGGTAGGGTAATCAGGGTAAACAAAGCGGTGAGGCCAAATAGACCAATTCCCACCCAAGCGATCGTGTTGCCGGCAAAGCCACTCATAAATAGTCCAACGGTGAAGATAATTGGCCCTAGCCAAGAACCAATCTGCACTCCAGGTACCACCGCCGACCGAAATTGCAGGGGTAAATACTGTTCTTGGTGCTGGAGCGCGTGTCCAGCTTCATGGGCGGCCACCCCTACGGCTGCTAGACTTGACTGATCGTAAACCTCAGGGCTGAGCCGCAACACTCTAGCACCTGGATCGTAGTGATCGCTTAAAAACCCTTCTACTCGCTCTACCGCCACATGGTCTAGGCCTCTAGCATCGAGGATGCGCCTGGCCGCGATCGCGCCCGTGATTCCAGTTGCAGCTTGTACTTCAGCATACTTCCCAAAAGCGGATTTAACCTTGAATTGCGCCCACATGCCCAACACCATGGCAGGCAGAGCAAACACAAAGTACATTGGATCAAAAAAGGGCATAGAATTACCTCCAAATGCAATAGCCTTATCCTAGCAAGCCCAGACCCTGGGGAATCAGGCAGGAAACCGAACTTGGTCTAAATTCATGGAACAGAGCATTAGTGCACCAGCTTTTTGGCTAGCTTGGTCGCAAATACCAGGCATTGGGCCAGTGCTACTCAAACGTCTAGATCAGCAATTTGGTTCCCTGGAGTTAGCTTGGGCAGCCAGTCCCTCTCAGCTAGCCCAGGTGGAAGGTCTAGGCACAGTAACGATTGAAAAAATTATCAGTGCTAAATCTGGGATCAATCCTGCTGCCCTCTGGCACCAGCACCACCAGCACAATCCCCAAGTTTGGACACCGGCTGACCCAGCCTATCCCCAAATTCTCTGGGAGATTCCCGATCCACCGCCCTTGCTCTACTGGGCGGGGAGTTTTACCGATTGGGATCGGGCGCGAGCGATCGCCATTGTTGGTACTAGAGAATCTACCTCCTACGGGCGGCGCTGGGCGCGTAAAATTGCCCAAACCCTAAGTGAAAATGGCTATGTGATTGTATCGGGTTTGGCCGATGGCATTGACGCAGAAGCCCACAAGGGCAGCCTAGAAGCTAGTGGTAGGGGAATTGCCGTGGTGGGGACTGGGGTGGATCGGGTGTATCCCAGCAAAAATCAACCGATTTATCAGCAGCTATTACAGAGGGGGCTGGTTTTAAGCGAGTACCCCCAAGGCACTGGGCCCGAACGCAGCCACTTTCCCCAACGGAATCGGATCATTGCTGGGCTTTGCCGTGCCACCATTTTAATTGAGGCTGGGCAGCGATCGGGAGCTTTAATCACCGCCTATCAAGCGAATGACTATGGACGTGAAGTATTTGCCTTGCCCAATTCCCTTGATTATGACCAGAGTCGCGGCTGCCTGGAGATGATTCAACGGGGAGCGCAAATTATTTTGGGCTTGGAGCAACTATTGACCGCCCTGGCTCAGTTGCCGCAAATTGACCCAGTTCCTGCTCTAGCGCCAGTCAAAAAATCGCCGTCGCGATCGCCAGCAGGATCTAGCGCCGATTTGGCAGTTGATCAGCCGACTCAAGCCCAGGTTTTAGGATTGCTCAATGATCAAGATTTATTCAGTTTTGATCAAATTGTCGATCGGCTAAACTTAGGTGCTGGGGAAGTATCTGCTGCCCTCTTGCAGTTAGAATTATCGGGTCTGGTAACTCAGCATCCAGGTATGCGATATCAGCGAATTAGTTAGGGGAATTCTATGCAAATCCTGCGCAACACGATCGAAGATCTGGTAGTTGAAGAGTCTATTCAGCAGCTTACTCAGATGGAGCAGCCTGAGCAGGCAGATCTAAGTGATGTAGTGGCGGCGGCACTCAATCAGTTGCCCCCCATGTATGCCACCACTGATCGGGGTTGGCAGGTGCTCCGCAAGAAGGCTACCAATGAGTTACGGCTGCAAATTAGTGAAGTGGTGAGTGTCTCCATTCAGGCTGCGCCTCCCAAGCCCCGCCGGGAGATGCCCTACTTAAGTGCGGACGAGCTCGAAGGCCCTGCCCACGCCCTAGCCAAGTTGCAAGACATCCTCCAAAATCACCAGTTGGAATGGAAGGAACTGGCTCATACGGTAGAAACTACCTTAGACAACATTCGCTGCGGTATTAACATTGCCTACGATCCCCAAAAATTAAATATCCTTAGTCGCGATCGCCCCCATCCGCTCCAAAAGTCCTGGAAACAGCAAGCCATATCTTTAGATCCAGAGCGACTAGATCTATCCAACAGTTCAGCGCGCACCAAGCTGAATCAGGATTTTGCTTCCTATATGCTACCCACGGCTTGTTTTTTTACCAATGCCCTAGAAAAGCCAGTAGTTTTGACCGCCCGTGCCGAAATTCAGCGCTTGGGAGGTGACCTGACCGGCAAAAATATTCGAGTGGAGGATATCTCAGCCTATGCACTCAATCGACTGCCACCCATGTATGTTACCAATCGCCACCAACTAAAAATTGCCCGCGATCGCGCTAAGTCTGAGTTGGGGAATGATCTCTTATCCCTAGTAGTGCAGGCAATTTTGACCCTGAGCAAGGCTCCGACTCGCATGGTCAACCCCATTCCTTTAGCAAGATTTGATCGAGATCAAGAGGAAGCCCTTAGCCAGTTGCGCTTGATTTTAAATCGAGATGATGTCACTTGGCGC
Organism: Pseudanabaenaceae cyanobacterium bins.68; assembly: GCA_033762795.1. Classification (GTDB taxonomy): domain Bacteria; phylum Cyanobacteriota; class Cyanobacteriia; order Pseudanabaenales; family Pseudanabaenaceae; genus JANRLH01. The sequence goes on along the minus strand of JANRLH010000062.1, from coordinate 80,819 downwards.
AATGCTCCGGCTCTGGTGATCGAAGCGATGGAAGGTGCTAAACAACAAGGAGATGTGTGGCGCAAGCGGTGGCAAAGGCTAGCAGAGATCTACCGTCAGTTACCCCTAGAACCTGGGGAAGCAGAGCTAGCTTTGTTGCCTTCCTCCCAGGGAGATTTGCTATCGGTGCGGGCTGATACCCGTCATGCCTTTGCCGTATTGGTAGATAATCCCCAGAATATCGCGCGGGTGGTGCTGCAATATTTCCCCTTGATTGCGGCGATCGAACTGACCTCGCCGCTGCTTTCCTTTGCTCTCACCTATACCAGGCATGAAATGGAAGAAGATCAGATATTTTAGAACATGGATATACCCAATCGCCTAGATCGGTTTTTGGCTTTACGGGCGATCGCTGCCCTGATGATTGTAGTTGCCCATTGCTTACCGCCCAGGGAGACAATTATCCTAGCGGGAGGCTATGACTTCAGTTGGCTAATCTTTGCCCCTGGAGGGCTGTATTTGCGGGTATTTTTTGGTCTGTCTGGCTACCTGATTGGCAAGGTGTTTTATACGGGGAAATATCAACTCACGCCCGCTAGTATCTGGCAGTTTTGGCGCAATCGCATGGTGCGGGTCTTTCCCCTCTATTATTTTGCGGTTTTGGTTCTAGTGGTGTTGGTCTACACTGACCTGCTCAAAATTGAAAACTGGGGATATCTACTCCGCATCTGTACTTTTACCTATAACCACGGCTTGCCGATTGATTTTGATCGAGCTTTATGGGCAGTTTCTACGGAAGTGCAGTTTTACGTGATCGCGCCATTTGTCTATGGTCTATGTCGGCGGCTGGTGAAGCCCAGTCAAGTTTTAGGGGTGATGGCGCTGGTTTTAATTGCCACGATTTTTTACCGCAGCCTAGTGTGGTCTTCGGATTTGCGACTGGACAATATCACCTACTGGTACACGCCCCTGCTGCCCAATTTAGATATATTTTTGGTTGGTTTTCTGCTCAATCCACTGATTCAAGCTAGCACCCACCTGCGCCACACTTGGCTTAATCACTGCTCTCCCCTTTTCCTCCTGGCACTTTTGCATTTCACTACTACTTTGCACGTGTATTACCAGGAATTACGCAATGCCACTAGTCAGGATGTGGGAATCCGTAGTCCGATTACTTTTATGGTGATGCCAGCCCTGTCAGTAGTGATTATTGGCTTTTTGATCTACCAATTTGAACATGGCATATATGATCAACCGCCTAATCAGAAGCTATCTCTGGCTACCTGCCTGCAAAATCCCTGGCGCTTAATTGAGCCCTTGGGGCTGATTTCCTATGGCATCTTTGTTTGGCATATGCCGATCTTGCGCCAGGTGCGGGGAATTATTACTTCGCCATTGCCCTTAGAAAATTTTCTGACTAGATTGGGAGTAGTGCTGTTTTGGTCGATCGCGATCGCCACAGTTACCTATTATCTAGTGGAAAAACCAGCCCTGGCTTGGCGTGCTAATCACAGCCCAAAGACTCCCTAGTTTCTACCTGGGTGATTGAGTTCTTGCCCTTCGCCTTAGTGCATAGCCACTTGATTTGGGCACGGTCTAAAATGGCATCGGTAAAGTCGGCACCATCAATATTGACGAAATCAAAGGTGCTGCGCAACAGAATGGTCTCGCTAAAATTGGCATCACTCAAATCGGCATCGGCAAAATCTGCCTGATCTGCCATGGCAGCACTGAGATTCGCCCCATGTAAATTGGCATGGCGTAAGATAGAAGCGCTAAACACCGCACCGCGCAGATCGGCATAGCTAAAATTAGCACTTTCCATGTTGGCATTGGCAAAGCCCGAACCTGCTAACTCCTGACCCTGAAAATCGCGGTGCTGCAAAGCTCCATGGCTAAAGGATAGGGGTTTAGCGATCGCACTTGCGGCTAATCCACTCCAAATCAGTAAAGCTAAGCCCAAACTGAATAAATGTCTCACGCTTGATATCCAACTAGTTCTTTCAGCTATTTTAAGGGTTCACCCCAGGTTTTGCCCTAGCGATCGCATAGCTATCTGAGCACATTCAGGACTTATGCAGCCTGATTTATGCAGCCTAAGTTGGGAAATGTTGTAAAAAGGGGGTTTGAGGGATTTGCCCTCAAGTGGAGCCTCACCTTTGCCTAAGCCCTAAGATTAGCACACCAAGACTTTTATAAATCTAAAAAGTGACACGGGATTGACACGTCTTGTATTATAAAATACGTCAAGCCAATTGTGTGAGGAGTACATGGCTATCGTTTCGTCAATCACCAATCGGGATGAATTCCCCGCAGAAACTACTGCAAACAGCCAGTTACCAGGAAATTCTCATAAATCCATCCTACACATTGCTGGCCAAGCCACTCTCCAAGGACATGTGTCGATCACAGGCGCCAAAAACTCGGCGCTGGCAATTTTGGCAGGAGCACTGCTCTCATCGGAAGAATGCTTGCTGCACAATGTCCCCCAGATTGTAGATGTGGAGCGGATGATTGCCATTCTTACTGCCCTAGGAGTTAGAGTCAGTCGCCAAGGCCAAGCACTATTGGTCAAAACTGATAGCCTCTGTCAAACTGCCCCGCCCTACGATATTGTTAGCCAAATGCGGGCCAGCTTTTTTGTGATTGGCCCAATCTTAGCCAGGATGGGAGTAGCCCAGGTGCCTTTGCCAGGGGGCTGTGTCATTGGAGCCAGACCAGTAGATCTTCACGTCAAAGGTCTTCAAGCCCTAGGTGCAGATGTCCATATTGAACATGGCATTGTTCATGCGCGATCGCGCCAAGCCAATGGCAGACTGAAGGGAGCCAATATTTACCTAGACTATCCCAGTGTTGGAGCTACCGAGACTCTGATTATGGCTGCTGCCTTAGCTGATGGCGAAACCATCATTGAAAATGCTGCCCAAGAGCCAGAAGTGGTCGATCTAGCCAATTTTTGTGGCTCTATGGGAGCGAATATTCAAGGGGCAGGTACTAAGACCATTGTAATTCAAGGGGTAAAACGTCTTCATGCCACCGAGTATGCGGTAATCCCCGATCGAATTGAGGCTGGTACTTTTATGGTGGCAGCAGCGATTACCCGCTCTGTGCTTACCCTTTCCCCTGTCGTGCCTGAGCACCTCTTTGCCGTTACTGCTAAGCTGCAAGAAGTAGGAGTTGAAATTAGGCAAGAAGATGAATTTTGCTTGCGCGTCAACGGTGATAATTTTCACCGTGGTACTGACATTGAAACTTCTCCCTACCCTGGGTTTCCCACTGACATGCAGGCGCAGTTCATGGCATTGCTCACCCTCTGCGAAGGCAATAGCGCCGTGAACGAAACTGTATTTGAGAATCGCTTGCAGCATGTCGCTGAACTCTGTCGCATGGGAGCGAACATTCGGGTCAAAGGCAAGGTTACCATTGTTACAGGTGTGCCAAACCTGTCTGGTGCGCCCGTGATGGCTACCGATCTGAGAGCCTCTGCCGCCTTGGTTTTAGCTGGCTTAGCTGCCCATGGCGAAACTCTGATGGAGGGACTGCACCACTTAGATCGGGGCTACGATCGCTTAGAAGAAAAGTTACGCAATCTGGGTGCTAATCTTTACCGCACCTAGGCTAAGTGCTCAAACTGAGCCATAAAGCTAGAATCTAGCCACTGTTTCCACCACCAGGCCAAGGGCGATCGCCATCCCCATTTTCCCCACGAAGCGATCGCTTGACCATCGGCAGTATTGATTAAGCTTAAAAACTGAGCCTGGGGGATATAGTCAACTAAAGGCTGTCCCTTGGCTATGCCAGTTAAATTTTGCCATAGGGGTAGCCCTTGACGCACGGCAAATACCCCTGCTTTTGGGCGTGGATAACTTGGATTGGTAGCAATATCGCCAGTGGCAAAAACCTGGGGATGAGATAAAGATTGCAGCCTATTGTTGATCAAGACAAAGCCTTGAGCATTAGTTGCCAAGCCCGATCTAGCTAACCATAGGGGAGCAGTAGCCTGGGTTGCCCAAAATAGATAGTCAGATTTACTAGGATTCCAGCTAGTTACCTCAGCTTCTAGATCTACCCGAATCCGCCGTTGCGCTAACACCTGCTCCACTAGCGATCGCACCTGAGCGTTGTGACTAGGCAGTAGTTTGGTACCCCGATCAGCAAGTCTCACTTGCAAGCGATCGCCAAACATCTTGCCTAGCCGCCGTTCCATCGCCAGGGCTAACTCTATGCCACCAACTCCACCGCCAGCGATCGCTAACTTCAGACTATTACTAGATCCTACGTCAGCTAATAATCTCTGCCAAGCCTGCAAAAACTGCCCTAGGGGTTTAACTGCAATACTGTGGGGGTGATCTAATCCTAGCTTGGCTGATACAATGCCAGTGTTCAAACTCAGGTAGTCAAACTTAACTGGAGAGCCCTGGCTACAGATCACCTGCTGCTGGCTCAAATCCAAACCTATAACCTGATCGATTATTAAACTAGCCCCAGCAAATTTTGCTAGGTCGACCAAATTAATTTGGCATTGCCGTCGGCGATAACATCCGGCAATATAACCGGGCAGCATTCCTGAGTAGGTGGCTGCAGGTTGGTCACTAATCAGCGTCAGTTGCAGTCCAGGGAGGGCGCTTTGGCCAAATTTTCTCAGGGCGATCGCGTGACTATGACCACCACCCACTAAAACTATGTGCATAAATCCTGCCAACACGGCTAACTTGTAGTTGAATTTAGCAGAAGATTCGTGTTAATATTCAGAACGCAAATAAATGGCGGGTGTAGCCAAGTGGTTAAGGCAGAGGTTTGTGGTACCTCCACTCCGTGGGTTCGAACCCCATCATCCGCCCTCAATAACTAGATCACAAATACAGCATATTTGGGAGTTAACATTTGGGGATTCATATATGGGGATTAAGAGATACAGTGGTGGTGTGGGGCTTAGCCCAACGACCCCGTAGTACAGAAACCCATAAAAGGCTGTAACTGTTGAAGAAAGGAGTTTGAGGGCAAAGCCTCGCACTCTCCATAAAATCTGCTTTTCCCCACAGCAGCAGCAAGGCGATCTTGGTTCCGAGTTAGGTGATAATAGAGCAGCAAGTATAGAGAACCTAACCAAAATGTGGACACTAGCAGGGGATGTGGGTGGTACCAAAACCTTGATGCGCCTATGTCAAGCCAAAAAGCACGAGTCCCAGCCACTTACTGCCTTTGATGCCAAATTTGAAAGCGCTAAGTTTGCCAACTTCAATCAGTTAATCCAAGCGTTTATCTTAGAAGCCAGTGACAGCCTGGGCGAACAAATCAATCTGATCGGTGCTTGCTTCGGCATTGCTGGGGCAGTGAATCACAATTGCTCTACCCTCACTAATCTGGGCTGGCAACTAGATGGTAGCGAAATCGCTGAAGTCATAGGCATTCCCCATGTGCATTTGATCAATGATTTTGCCGCGATCGGTCATGGCTTGCTAGGGCTGGGACGGGATGATCTGTTTACCCTCCAAGAAGGGGAGCCAAGGGTACGCGCTCCGATCGCTCTAATTGGTGCTGGCACAGGGTTAGGGCAAGCTTATCTCACTTGGGATGGCCATGAATACCAAGTGCATAACTCCGAAGGTGGACATACGGATTTTGCGCCGCGCACTGCCCTAGAAATCGAACTACTGCAATACTTACAACGAAAACTTCAAGGGCGGGTATCAGTGGAGCGGGTAGTGTCGGGCAGAGGGATTACCAACATCTATGAGTTTTTGTGCGATCGCTCACCCCAATCTGCTGCAACTCTGCTCACCCAAGCGATCGCCCAGCAAGATCCTACTAGCGGCGATCCTGCCGCCCTGATCGCAGCAGCCAGAGGATATGATCCCTTAGCGGCTCAAACCATGACCATGTTTATGGAAAACTATGGGGCTGAGGCGGGTAACCTCGCCCTCAAGCTGTTACCCTATGGGGGGCTATATATTGCTGGGGGCATTGCTGCCAAAAACCTAGAGCTATTCCGTCAGGGCAATTTCTTGGCTGCTTTTCACGCCAAGGGCAGGATGTCTACTCTCCTATCCCAAATTCCAGTGCAGATCATTGCCAATCAAGAGGTGGGCTTAATTGGTGCTAGCCTCTATGCCGCCAAGCGATTTAGTTTTGAGTAGATTGAGCGTGTCTTCAGCTTTTGTCCAGCAAAAAGAAGTATGACTTACCTAAATGTGCGGCAAAATCAAGATTGTAGCGGGGTGTGGGGCTGCGCCCTCAAACTCCCTTTTCGCCAAGCCTTCTCGATTAGCTCGCGTAAGTCCTAAGACCTATGACCAGTTATCAACTGACGGCGCAACTGGAACTAGATACCCGAATTGATCGCTACCTGGCTGAGCAACTGCCCCAGCTATCCCGCGCCTATATTCAAAAGCTAATTGAGCAGGGACAGGTATGGCTGAATGATCACCCTTGCCTCAATAAAAAATCTGTGATCAAGACAGGCGATCGCTTGCAAGTGGAAGTTCCCCCAGTTCTGCCTTTGGTGCTGACTGCTCAAGCTATTCCCCTGGACATCCTCTACGAAGATCAGGATCTGATCGTAATTAATAAGCCTATCGGTCTGGTGGTACATCCTGCTCCAGGTCACCAAGACTCTACCCTAGTGAATGCCCTGCTGGCCCACTGCCCTCACCTCTCTGGAATCAATGGGGTAGCTAGACCTGGGATCGTGCATCGCCTGGATAAAGATACTAGCGGCGCGATCGTAGTGGCGAAAAATGATCTAGCCCATCAGGGATTACAAGCCCAAATTCAAGCTAAAACCGCTGTGCGAGAATACTTAGGCATTGTGCAGGGTATTCCTAAGCTGACTGCAGGCACGATTAATCAGCCAATTGGTCGCCACCCCCGCGATCGCCAAAAAATGGCAGTAATTCCCCAGGGTCGTCCGGCGATTACCCATTGGCAACTGCAAGAACGGTTTGCTAATTATGCTCTGCTGCAATTTCGGTTAGAAACGGGCAGAACTCACCAGATTCGGGTACATGCCGCCCATATGGGGCATCCGATCGCTGGTGATCCAGTCTATGGGCGTGAGCTTAAGCAGTTGCCTGGGCAAGCCCTCCATGCCTGGCGGTTGAGTTTTAGGCAGCCGATTTCGGGGGAATTGATTTGTGCGATCGCGCCCCTGCCAGAGCCGATGGTCAAGTTTTTGGCTTTGCATCACAGCCAACTCAGGATTTAAGAAACTACGCGGGTATGCCCCTGTTCTAAGTCAAATTCTAGTTGAATAGCATGGGTCAGTCCTTCTTTAATCGATTCAATGTGGGTAATCAGTAAGACCTGTTCAAATTGATTCTCAAGACGATGCAATAAATGAATTAGATTCTCTTGCCGATATTGATCGAGCGAGCCGAATACTTCATCCAAAATCAGCAGAGAGAAGGCTTGACCGCTACGTTCTGCAATCATTTGGGAAATTGCTAGGCGCAGACAGAGGTTGACAATATCCTGCTCCCCGCCTGAAATCACGGGCTGGCGATCGCCCTGATCAATTAGGATCACGTTATATTTTTGATCGATTTCCAGGGCATTATACCTACCATCGGTGAGTTGACTGAGGAAGAAACTGGCGTTTTCGGCTAGTTGAGGGCGAATCTGTTCAATCAGGTATTGGCGCAGTTGCCCAAAAGCCTGATCAATTTCGGTTAGCATCAAGACTTCAATTTTGACCTGGTGCAGTTGCTCAGCCTTGAGCGCTAGCTGGTCGGCTTGGGCTTGAGTTTGGGCGAGGGCTTGATCTGCTAGGGCATAGTCTTGGCGGGCTTGGGCGGTGACCTGCTGGGCTTGGGCGATTTGGGTTTCTAGTTCAGCGATCGCGCCCAGGAGTTGCTGATGTTGATCGGGAGCAAAATTGAGTTGGGCGAGGGCAGTATGGTAGTCGGGCTGGCAATCAATTTGCTGTTGGAGCTGGTCGATTTGACGATTGATCTTTTGCAGTTGGCTAGGTAAGTCGGCAGCCCGCAGGTATTGGTGGTAAAGGGGTTGGAGTTGGGCAATCCGAGCTTTGAGCTGTTGATATTGGGCGGGATCAAACGCCACTGGGTTGATTTTCTGCCTAAGCTGATCAATTTGATCCTGGAGTTTGGTCGCGCTGACCGTGAGCAGTTGCCATTCAGTCTTGGCGGCAATCAGTTGCTTGAGTTGTTGTTGGGCGATCGCTAGCTGCGCTTGATTTTCTGGGAGGGTATGGGGGTGGGTGGGTGGGCTAAGCTGTTCTAGGTGGCAGATCTGGGCCCTAAAGTGCTGGAGGACATGGTCATATTCTGCTTCGAGCGGGCGCTCACAGGTAGGGCAAATGCCGGCTGATCCGGCGGTGCAAATAGTTTGATATTGCTGTTGTAATTTCTCTAGTTGCTGTTGACTCTGTTGCCAGGCATAGTTGAGTTGCTGAATTTGAGCCTGTTGATTGGCAATCTGGGTTTGCAGGCCAGCGATCGCAGCTTCAGTTTGGCTTAATTGGGCAGGTACTTCAGCTAGGACGGCAATCTGGTGGGTGATCTGATCTAGGTCGGTTTGGTATTGCTGTAGTTGATTTTGGTATTGGGTTTGGGCGATCGCTTGGCTGTGGAGGGTTTCTAGCTGCTCTAGTTGGGGCTGGAGGTCGAGATAATCTTGAACTTGGGCGGAGATTTGCTCGATTTCAGCAATTTTGGTGATAGTTTGCGATCGCTCGGTGGTTAGCTGTTGAATTTGGCGTTGCAGTTGGTCGAGTTGGATTTGGCTAATCTCTTGGGCTTGTTTGATGCGTTGGTATTGGTGAAATTTTTGCTGGGAGATTTCTAAATTGGGCAGCAGCAGATCTAAGCGATCACCCAGTTGAGTATAGGTCTGTTCAGCCAGGCGCAGTTGGCTTGATCGATCAGCTTGCTCGATCCCAGCCTGGGCAAGTTTAGTCAAAATCTCCGCCTGCTCCGCTAAACCTCCTTCAAGGCGATTAACTTGGGCTTGGAGTTCGGCGCGATCGGCCCGAATGCTACCTGGTTGACTAGTACTGCCTTGAATTTCGGTAATTTTTTCATAGCCCAACATTTTGGCAATAAACCGCTCCCGTTCAGCCGCACCATTGATCGCGCCCAAGAAATTTAAGTCTCCTTGGGCAGTGAAATAACTGTTAAAAAATTCCTGATCGCTCATGCCCACAATCTGAATCAATAACTGATTGACGGCACTGGCAGAATTAGCAATCACTTTACCCGCCTGGGCTAGTTCCGCGCTATGTTTCTTACTAGTTTGCGATCGCTTCACCCGATAAACCTGCTGGTTGAGACTAAACTCCAACTCTGCCACCGCACTAGATTTGCCAGGGGCATAGCGCCAGATTAAGGATTCTGACCCCGCCCGCATAATCTTGGCCTGGTTACCATAGATTGCCCAAGCGATCGCTTCTAGGATCGTACTCTTGCCACAGCCATTCAGCCCCAATATGCCCGTCAGTCCGGCAGGAAATAAAATTTCGAGGGATTTGTGCTGGCGGAAATTCTCTAAGCGCAGGGAGATTAAGCGCATGGGCAATATTCAAAAAAATGTTTACTTTAGTATTTTAGATGCTAGAATAAAAATCTATCGCGGGGTAGAGCAGCCTGGTAGCTCGTCGGGCTCATAACCCGAAGGTCGTTGGTTCAAATCCATCCCCCGCCATCTCTTATAATTACACTAGTTAATAGTTATTAATTAATAGTTATTAATAGTTACTTTACCTAAGCTTGCACTACTCAGGTCTGCATCAGTTATCGCGATTTCTAAAAGAATGCGGCATAGAAATAATTAAAACCCATGGCGGTGCTCTGCGACCCTTTTTGTCACCTATCAACTTGCAAATTGCCATAGCTTTGCAACACTTAAGCTTGCACTAACTAAGTTCCACCACCTAAGCGATCGCCTGCAACAAAGCCGCAAACTTCAGGGTGGTTTCCTCTAATTCGGTAGCCAGGTCAGATTCAGCCACAATGCCCGCCCCCGCAAAAATTCTGGCACGATTTGCCTGAACATAGCCTGAGCGAATCCCTACCACAAAGGCTCCCTCTTCCTGGTTTTTCCCGCCGCCAAACCAACCAATCGGTGCTGCATACCAGCCGCGATCGCTAGCTTCCCAATCTCGCATGATTGCTAGTGCTGCCTGCCTGGGCTCGCCTCCCATTGCCGCCGTAGGGTGAAGCCTAGCTAAAATTTCCAGACATTGAAACTGTGCTCTGGGTAAAAGCTGCCCCTTGATTACCGTATGTAGGTGCTGCACATTCTTCAGTTGCAACAATCTGGGTGGGATAGTTGGCTCTAAATTTGCCCCACTTTCTAACAAGCGATCGCGAATAGAGTTGACCACAATTTGATGTTCAAGGCCGTTTTTAGCACTGTGCAATAGTTCTTCACCCAAGGCTCGATCCTGATCTAGGGTCAGTCCCCGCCGACTGGAACCAGCTAGGGCATCACTGCGTAAGTGGAGTCGCCCCCCCTCCAAACTAAACTGCAATAAAAACTCTGGGGTGGCTCCTATAAAGCTAGCTGCTCCCCCCAAATTGATCCCAAAACAGACACATTCAGGATAGTTAGTTCTCAGCCGATTTAGTAAATTCAAAGGATTGATCGGCAAAGTAGCAGTAATTTCTAGCGATCGCGCCAATACAATCTTGGTTAAATTTCCGGCCGTAATCATCGCCTTCGCCTGGGTGACCATTTCTGACCAGTGGCGATCGCCCTCAACCTCTTGATACTCAATCTGGTTGGGCTGCTCCTGCCAACTAAAATCTAAGCCTGACCAGCTAGCCAAACTCGACCAGCACCTTTCGATCTGGGCGCACACCTGTTCTACTTCACTACTGGCTTGCACTAACACATGCACTCTCAAGCTAGTCTCCGTCTCAGTAGATTGCAGCAACCACTCAGGCACATACACCTCTGCCCCTGGAAACTGCCACCACATCGGCGTCACCCGATCATAAAAGCTAAACCCCGCTACCGCAATCGGGCAACGGTTAATGTCATCACCCCCAACCAGCGATCGCGCCAGATAATCCTGGGCAAATTGCTGAGCTACGCCAAAGCGTTCAGCGTTGATTGGAGCTCCCACTGCTATCCCCCCTGCCACCATCTGCAAGCCTGGCTGCTGCCAAAACCACCAACGGGTTTGCGCAGATTTTGCCAACAATGCCAACCCATCCTGCTGCGGCCAAACTCCGCTCCAACATAGCAACACCGGCAAGCCCTCTACCTTTGCTTGCGCGATCGCTTTACCCACTAAATCAACTAACCTACTTGGTGCTTGCAAGGTTATTAACCTGGGCGCGACTCATCTCTATTACCTGATCATAGTAGCTTTGCAACTGCGCCGTTGCTGCTGCCCAACCCCACTTTTCTGCCTCCAGCCTAGCGGTCTGCCGCATGGTCTCCAAAGGACTAGCCAATAACGCTTGAGTTGCCTGCACCAAACCATTGGGGGCATCTGGCTCAAACAGTAGTCCATTTACCCCATGGGTGACAATATCGGGAATGCCACCTGATCGTGCCGCCACTACCGCACAGCCTGCTGCCATCGCTTCTAACAAAACTAAGCCCAAGGTTTCAGTGCGTGACGGAAAAATAAACCCATCACTCGAAGCAAAGGCGGCCGCCAATTCATCTCCCTGCAAATAGCCCGCAAAGTAAGTATTAGTGCCAGCAAAGATTCGCTCCAACTCCGAACGGTGAGGGCCATCTCCTACCAATGCCAGCCTTGCCCCAGGAATCGCCTGCAATACCGGCAGAATTTGCTGCACTTCTTTTTCGGCTGACAGCCTACCCACGTAGAGCAATAGAGGCGAATCAGGATTACCCTGACTCAAGCGCTGGCGCATCGCTGCCGAACGGAACCGCGGATGAAACCGCTCCGTATCTACTCCCTTTTGCCAAAGATCTACCCGTTCTACCCCATGCGATCGCAACTCGGATACCATCGCTGCTGAAGTACAAAGATTCAACTTCGCCTGATTATGGGCAGTCTTAATCAATTCCCAAGCCGTTCCTTCTAAAAAACCCAAGCCATAGTGCTGTAAATACTGGGGCAAATGGGTATGGTAGGAAGCTAACAGGGGCAAGCCCATCGCTTTGCCATAAAATAGACCCGCCAAGCCTAACACCGCCGGATTCACCAGGTGTACTAGATCGGGCATAAATTGCTCTAAAGCTATGCCGATTGAGGGTCGCGGCAGAGCCAACCTCAACTCTGGATATAGGGGTAAAGGGAAGCCCGACACCCCAAACACCTGGGCTCCCGCATATTCTTTTACGCCCATGTCTGGAGCAAACACCAATACTTGATCCCCCGATCGCACCAAGAAATCCACCGTATATTTCAACCGAGTGACGATCCCGTCTACCTTGGGAACAAAAGTTTCAGTAAAAATAGCTACTTTACGCATGGGGCTATAGGCATCTAATCGTGTTTATCATCACACATTATGGAGACAAACCCCAAGCTAAATCCCTCTTGCTAACCAACCAGTACGGCTTTCTCCAATTAAATAAACCAGCAGAATCAGCTATGATCTGACCTAGAAACTGGCAGCGCTTAGCCCTATGCAAAACTTCCGCAACTATTACGACATTCTTGGTGTAGCCAAAACCGCATCAATTGACGAGATCAAAGCCGCCTATCGCCGCCTGGCGCGTAAGTATCACCCCGACCTCAACCCCGGCAACAGCACTGCCGAAGAAAAATTTAAAGACATTGGCGAAGCCTACGAAGTTTTATCTGATCCCGCCAAACGCAGCAAATATGATCAATTTGGCAAATACTGGCAGCAGGGTGGTTTTCAGGCAAATCGCAGCCCCAATCGCGAGACCTACAGCCCCCCTAACTCTGAGCGTGGCAACTACAGCAACGAAGTTGATTTCAGCCAGTACAACGACTTTCAGGAATTTGTTGATCAATTATTAGGTAAATTCACCCGCGACAATCGTGAAACTGAGGCACGCACGCCGCCCCGCCCCAACCCCAAGCGAGACTCAGAAGCTTTGCTTAACCTCCCCCTCGAACGCGCCTATATAGGAGGTAGAGAAAGAATTAGACTCGAAGACGGGCGATCGCTAGAAGTGAATATGCCCGCAGGGGTGATGACTGGTCAGAGAATTCGGCTCAAATCCCAAGGTGCATCTGGTGGCGATCTCTACCTGAAGATTAGCCTTGATCCCCATCCCTTCTACTCCCTAGATGGCTTCAACATCCGTTGTCAAGTACCGATTTCTCCTAGCGAATCCGTATTGGGTACTCAAATTGAAGTGCCTTCTCTCGGTGGCCTAGTCAAGCTCAACATCCCGCCAGGTATTCGCTCAGGTCAGCAACTGCGGCTGGCTAGCAAAGGCTTTCCCAAGGGAGATGGCACCTTTGGCGATCAATACGTGGAAATTCAAATTGTGGTGCCGAAAAAACCCTCCAACCGCGAACGGGAACTCTACGAGCAACTGCTCAAAGTCCAATCCTTTGACCCGCGCGAGAACTTAGTTAAAGGTCGAGCTTAGTTTTTATGCAACCATCTGAAAAAACTTCTACCGAACTAGCTCACATTCAGCAAGCGATCGATCCTAAGGCGCTAGAAAAAATCTTGGCGATTTCTGACCAAGAATTTGTTGTGGAAATGATTGATATTTTTTTGGCGGATGGCGAAGATTTTTTAACTAAGCTCGAACTTGGCTTTGCCCAGCAGGATTGGCAAAAGATTACCCAGACCGCCCATGGGTTCAAGTCCATCAGTGCGGCAATGGGAGCAAGCGGATTGTCTAAAATATGCTGGGAACTTGAAGCTGCTGCCAAAGCCAGAGTGAATATTTTTGCTGAGCCCCGTCTAGCTAAAGTTCAGCAAGAATACGAATTGGTGAGAAGCGCCCTGGCATTTTATCGTCAAAACTATACAGGCTGAGCAGCTTATAGTAGGATGCAATGGAGTTCTATTAGCTGGTTTGCATATGATCGAGGTTGTCTCTGCCCCTAATTCTGTGCTGCGCGTGACTAGTCAGCAAAGTGGCGTGAGGGGAAAAATTCAGGTACCTGGAGACAAGTCGATCTCCCACCGCGCTCTATTTTTGGGAGCACTAGCCCAGGGAACTACTAAGGTTTCCGGATTGTTGCTGGGGGAAGATCCTCGCAGTACGGCTGCCTGTTTTCGAGCTTTGGGAGCGCAGATCAGTCCACTCAACTCCGATCAAATCACAATTGAAGGGGTAGGCGGTGATTTGCAAGAACCACTTGACATACTTGATGCGGGCAATTCTGGCACTACTATGCGATTGATTTTGGGGGTGCTGGCTAGCCAACCAGGCAAGTTTTTTAGTTTGACTGGCGATCGCTCTTTACGCAGTAGACCAATGGCACGGGTGACTAAACCATTGCGTAGTTTTGGTGCACAAATTTGGGGTAGAGAATCTGGCTCTAAGGCTCCTCTAGCAGTATTGGGGATGAATCTAACTCCAAGCCATTACTTTTCGCCCATTGCCTCAGCCCAGGTAAAGTCTTGTCTATTGTTGGCAGGCTTGAACCTAGAGGCGGAAACGATTATTACGGAGCCAGAGCGCTCTAGGGATCACAGCGAACGGATGCTCAAGGCTTTTGGAGCCGATCTGCGGGTGGAAGGTAACACAGTACATTTGAGGGGTGGAGCAAAATTGCAGGGGCAGACTGTAGTAGTGCCAGGGGATATTAGTTCGGCAGCTTACTGGTTGGTAGCGGCCTCGATTGTGCCAGGTTCTGAGCTCTTGATTGAAAATGTCGGGGTTAATCCTACCCGCACTGGCATTTTGGAGGTGTTGCTGGCCATGGGCGCAGATATCACTCAACAGAATTATCGGGAGGTTACGGGCGAACCAGTGGCGGATTTGCTAGTGCGCTCCGCATCTTTGCAGGGGGTGGAGATTAAAGGAGCAGTAATTCCCCGCTTGATTGATGAGATTCCAATCCTGGCAGTGGCGGCTGCCTGTGCTGATGGCAAGACTGTAATCAGTGATGCCGCAGAATTACGAGTCAAAGAGAGTGATCGCATATCCGCAATGGTCACTGAACTGTTAAAGCTGGGAGTAGATGTGAGTGAAAGAGCGGATGGTATGGAAATTGTGGGTGGTAGGCCCCTGCATGGCTGTGAACTGCAAACCTATGAGGATCATCGAGTAGCTATGAGCTTAGCGATCGCTGGTCTAGTGGCTCAAGGAGATACGGAAATTGCTGAAGTTGACTGTATTAAGATTTCCTACCCTGACTTTATGGCGCGGCTATTAGAGGTCACTAGTGGGTGGCATGGCGACTAAGGCTTGGCTACTGGCTCTAGCTCTGGGTTTTAGTAATGCTGCTCATGGTCAAGATCTGACGGCGCAAATTCAGCAGGCGCTCGCCTGGCAAAAATCAGGGTTTTATGGACGGGCTAATCAATCCCTACTCGCAGTGGGGCGATCGCTCCAAAATCAGCCAGATGATCAAATTAAGCTAAATGCGCTCTTGGCTCTAGGCAACAGTCTGCGCTTGAATGGCGACTTCGAGCAGGCGACAGCCATCTATGGCCAGGCGAAACTGGTGGCTGAAAATCTAGGCTCAGTGGTGGGTAAGGGGCAAGTACTACTGGGCTTGGGCAATTTGGCTAGGGAGAAACCAGCGATCGCTGCCCAGTTTTATTTACAAGCCGCCGAATTAAATTATCCCCCAACCACCGATTTAAGTTGGCGAGCGCAGCTAGAATACCTCAGCCTGTTACCAGAGCTTGATACTCCAGCCATGCCGATCGCTTCCCTAGCTCACCAAATTCTAGAACAGCTTGAGCGTCAACCCCAAGAGCAAGCACTCTATGGCCGAGTCTATCTGGCGGAAAGCTTGATTAAACTCAAGCATTTGGATCTGGCTGAGCAGATCTTAGGAGCTAGCTTTAATTCTTCTGGCTTCAAGCTTGATCAGCGTGCTCAGGTCTATGCTCTGATTACCTACGGCCACAGCCAAGAACTACGTCAGCAATGGTCAGAGGCGATCGCCACTACTAATCAAGCCTTAGCCATTGCACAGCGCCTAGATGCTCAAGATCAAATCTATCAAGCTCAGGCGCAACTAGGGCGAATTTACTTGGCAACTCAACAACAGCGCCTAGCGATCGCCGCTTTTAGTGAAGCCTATCAGTCCTTGCGCTCATTACGGCGAGATTTAGTCGCTTTACCCACCAATGCTCAATTTTCCTTTAGTCAAACGGTAGAACCAATTTACCGCCAATACCTTGACCTGCTGCTCCAGGAGCCCCAACCTAGCCAAGCCAATCTCAGTCAAGCGATCGAAGTAGTTGCTGCTCTCCAGCTAGCCGAGCTAGAAAACTTTTTGCGCCAAGCTTGCCTAGATCTACAACCCCAAGCGGTCAGCCAAGTAGATCCTAGGGCTGCAGTGATTTACCCAATTGTGCTGCCCCAGCGCCTAGTGGTAATTACTGCCATTCCCAATCATCCCCTACTTTTTCAAACTTTTGCGATCGCTTCCCCCCAGCTAGATCAGTTTGCCCTGAATATGCTCAACTCCTTACGGCTAGATGCTTTTCCCCAAGAACGCCTCCCCTTGGCTCAACAACTCTATGACTGGCTAATCCGCCCGAACCTCAACCAACTGGCAGAAGTGCAAACCCTAGTATTTGTGCTGGATGGCAGTCTCCGCAATCTGCCGATCGCCGCTAGTCATGACGGCCGCCGCTATCTGATTGAGCAGTTTAATGTGGTGCTAAATTCCAGCCTCAAGGTTGGCAGCAAAACCCCAAAATTAACCGATCCGATTCTATTCGCTGGAGTTAGTCAATCAAATTCGGGATTTAGCCCTTTACCAGGCGTAGAGCAGGAATTGAGCCAAATTAGTAAAACCGCCAATGTGCAGTCCTTACTCAACCAGAGCTTTACCTGGGCAAATCTTGCCAATCAATTGCGCCAACAGAACTTTCCCGTGCTGCACCTAGCGACCCATGGCCAGTTCAGTTCCAAACCCGAAGATACTTTTTTATTAGCTTGGAATGAGAAGATTGACAGCAATCGACTGGAATTATTATTGCAAGCCGCCCTCAACCAAAGAATTGAACTATTGATTTTGAGTGCCTGTGAAACTGCGGTTGGCGACCCAAGGGCAGTATTGGGACTCGCAGGACTAGCGATTAAATCTGGAGCTAACAGCACGATCGCTACCCTGTGGGCCGTACAGGATCAATCTGCTGCTCAATTCATGGCACAGCTTTACGGCAATTTGTTTACCAAATCTAAGGCTGCTGCCCTGCGCCAAGCTCAGCTTGCTCTCCTTCAAGATCCTAGTACCCGCCATCCCTACTATTGGGCTGCCTATATTCTGGTGGGCAGTTGGCAATAAGTAGGTAGGCCTATGTAAACTGAAGATGGCGCAGCCCCATCACAGGTTTTAGAAAAATTTTCGGCTTAGACTTTGACTTTACCAGGACTTACGCAAGTTATGACCTAGATGCTCTCCCAGCAGAGGTTCTGATAGACTGGAATCAACCGCGTTATGGGGAATTAAATGGCTGTAGCAAGGCAGAGTCCGCACAACTTCAAGATTCCTCTAATTTTAGTTATTGTCATACCCATAGTCCTGTTGAACTTGATCAGTGTGATCGTCTCGGCAGCTAGCTCATGGCAAAATCGTCAGGAGATCATCAGAAAATACTCCAATCAGCTACGCATGATGGCCGTAAATCGGGTAAATGCCTACCTTGACCATCAACTCACGAGTGTGGAGCAGATTAATCAAACTACCTTAGCCGCAATCGAAGTAGGGAATTTAGACCTCAATAACAAGTTACAAAGTGGCAAGTTTTTTTGGCGATTGATGCAAATCCATCCCAATATTGGCTATCTCAATTTTGGTGGCACCAGAGGCAATACCCATCAAGGAGCCAATGAGAATTTCATTGGCATCGAACGCCTAGATGATGGCTCTCTTACCTGGAACGAGACTTCGGAAAGATTTAAACCGAATCTCCTGCATTCTTTTACGATTGATGCTCAAGGTAGACCAGCTAAACCCCTATACACTGCTCCTTCCTATACTCTCAATCAAGAGGCTTGGTATGCAGAAACTCTCAAGGCTAACCGACCCACCTGGAGCAGTATCTATAACTGGGCAGAACGACCGAATGTGCTGTCAATTTCGCGCAATTTTCCGCTCTACCAACAGGGCAAATTAATTGGCGTAGTGGGAGCAGATTTGATTTTGAGTCAAGTGAGTGACTTTTTACGGGAGTTGCGGCTGACTCCCAATGCCCACATTTTAATTATTGAAACCAATGGAAAGCTGGTTGCCACTTCTCATGGGCTCCCCTTTCGGCTTGAGCAAGGGCGGGCAGTGCGCTTAAACATCAATCAAAGTAGCGATCGCCGCACCCAAGCAGTCAGTAGCATAATTGAGCAACAAGGTATAGATTGGACAAAAATTCAGCAGGTGACTCAGCTAGAGGTTGAATTGGAGCAAGATATTCAATTTGTGGAAATTTCACCAATCAATCCAATTCACGGGCTCAAATGGATGGTGGTCACCATGATTCCCCGCCAAGATTTTGGTGAGAGCGCTGCGGCCGATCGGGAACTAATTTCCTTTTTGCTGATGCGGTCATTGCTGGGCTTAATTATTTTGGCTTTAATTCTCTATCGCTGGCTGTTGCGTCCCCTAGTCAATATCAGCAAAGTGGCAGAAGCGATCGCGGCTGGGGACTTCTCTCAAACAATCAAAAATCAATGGATTGCCGAGGTTGCTGCTCTAGCTGATTCTTTCAACCAAATGACAGTTCAGCTAGCCAGTTCTTTAATCAATCTGGAAGCGAACAATCGCAATCTCGAACTGCGGGTAGAAGAACGTACTGCTGCGCTCAAGCAATCTGAAGAGAAATTCTCTGCTGCCTTTAATTCCAGCCCTAGCCCGATCGCTTTGATTAAAGTACCAGAGGGCACTTTTGCCGAAGTAAATGCCACTTTCCTAGATTTTGTCGGCTATGGACTAGAAGAGATCATAGGACGTAAGCCAGAAGAGCTAAATCTCACTACTCGCCGTCATCTGGTTATTCTCAATCGAATTTTGATGGGCTTAGGAGAAGTGAAAAACTTTGAAGTGGATCTCTATACCAAAAGTGGCGATCGCAAAACCGCCCTGTTATCTCTAGAGATGACCGACTTTGGCAGTGATGTCTATATTTTACTGATTGCCAGTGATATTAGCGATCGTAAAGCGGCTGAAATCGAACTCCAACAGGCTAAAGAAGCGGCTGAGATTGCCAACGCTGCTAAGGGAAGCTTTTTGGCAAACATGAGCCATGAGCTACGCACGCCCCTTAATGGGATTCTCGGTTTTGCTCAAATTCTCAAACATTCAGAGCATCTTAGTGCCGAAGATCTCAAAGCAGCCGAAATCATCTATCAATGCGGCAATCACTTGCTAAATCTAATTAATGATATTCTAGACATCTCCAAAATTGATGCCGAAAAAATGGAAACCGTTGCCCAGGATTTCCATCTGCTTAATTTTCTCCAGGGAGTAATGGGGATTTGTATGCTCAAGGCTCAAGAGAAAAAAATCTTTTTCACCTCCGAGCTTGATCCCGAATTACCTATAGGAGTCCATGGTGATGCCA
This sequence comes from Pseudanabaenaceae cyanobacterium bins.68, assembly GCA_033762795.1. GTDB lineage: Bacteria > Cyanobacteriota > Cyanobacteriia > Pseudanabaenales > Pseudanabaenaceae > JANRLH01. Next base: position 61,218 of record JANRLH010000062.1, on the reverse strand, counting down.
AACGAATCCGTCAAATCCTAATTAATCTTTTAGGCAATGCAATTAAATTTACCCATCAAGGAAGCGTAACCCTGAAGGTGAGCTTGCTGCCAGACATAGATTGGATCAGGTTTGCGGTAATTGACACGGGTGTTGGTATGCATTCCTCCGAATTAGAGCGGATCTTTATGCCTTTTGAACAGGCAGGAGATCTGCAACAGCGAAGTGAAGGTACTGGTTTAGGTCTGGCAATTACGGCTAAAATTGTGCAGGTGTTGGGCGGTAAGATTAAAGTTGAAAGCGAACTTGGTAAGGGCAGCACCTTTATGGTCGATCTTCCCCTAGGGCGCTCTAGTGAGTGGGATATGTTCAGCCCTAGGCTATCTCATGACTATCTGGGATTTAAAGGCAGTAAAAAACAGATTCTCCTGGTGGATGACCATACTCCCAACCGCACCCTGCTGGTAAATTTATTAGAGCCTTTGGGCTTTGAGTTGAGTGAAGCGGCCAATGGCATTGAAGCTGAAGCGCAAATGGCCAAGGTATTGCCAGATTTGGTAATCACTGACCTAGTAATGCCCGAAAAGAATGGATTAGAATTGAGTAAACTAATCCGCGATCGCCGCGAATGGCAACATATTCCGATTATTATGGTATCTGCCAGTGTCTTTGATGATGTCAGAAACGCCAGCCTAGCAGCAGGCTGTGACGGCTTCCTGCCCAAACCCATTTGTAGTCAAGACCTGTTCGATTTGATTGGTGAGTTACTGAAAATTGAATGGATTACGATTCCCACTCAAACTACAGATCCAGAATTGGTGCTGCCAGGCAACCCTGAACTAGATTATCTAACTCAACTGATCAACAAAGGGCGGGTAAATCAAATTGTGGCCTATTCCCACCAACTAGAACAGGCGAATTCTGAATGGGTAAGTTTTGCTCTCAAGGTCAGAGAGTTAGCGGAAAACTTTGAACTGGATAAACTTCAAGCTCTAGTGGCAACTGCTGAACCTAAATAAAGTTGGGATGCGGGGCTAAGCCCTCACCCCCCCCTAAAAAGGTAGTTGCCAAATCAGATTGCATAAGTCATGAAAGTGACAGCAAGCAGTCAAGTAGTGCCAGGCCTTTCTGAAAGATGAAATGCTGAGTTTGGTAAGATCATCTTGCTATTGGGCAACGCCAAAGCTAGGCTAAAACCAAATTTTTATGGAGGAAAATTCCCAGCCTGGGCAGCCCCAACTACAATCTAATACATGAAAGATTTGGGCGCAGAGTACAGAATACTAGATCTAGCTCCTGGGGCTTCCTGGGAAGAGATTAACCAGGCCTACAAGGACTTAGCGTTCATTTGGCATCCAGATCGCATTCCAGATACCAACCTGCGTCTACGCCAAAAAGCGACCGACAAGCTCAAACAGATCAACCGAGCTCGCGATCTGCTGCGTCAAGCCTTAGAAGCTAAATCCCCTCTTAAAGCTCCTCTGAGGTCTCCTCCGCCTCAACCCAAGGAGCACTCTCGCCCACAACAGCAGCCGAGGGCGCAAAAGGATAATTGTTACTACCCACCTCCCTATACCTATGCTAATTCCCGTCAGAGGGGAGACCTGACTGGGGCAGACTTTCGGGGCTGTAACTTAAAAGAAAAAGATTTATCGGGGCGAAACCTCAGCCAAGCTGATCTCAGCAATGCGGATTTGAGTGATAGTTTTCTGCATAAGGTGAATTTGAGTGGGGCAAATCTTCAGGGAGCTAACCTATTCCGCGCCAATCTGTTGCAGGCAAACTTGACCAAGGCCAATCTCCAAAATGTGAATTTGATCGGTGCTGACTTGAGTGGTGCTGACCTAAGTGGGGCAAATTTGAGTGGGGCAACCCTCGGCTATGGAAAACGACTGATGGTCAAGATGACTGGTGCTAGGCTCACAGGGGCGGTGATGCCGGATGGTACAGTCCACGGTTAGGAGTATGAGCCCCTGTCTCTCAATCTAGCGGCGGTGATGCCGGATGGTACAGTCCATGGTTAATGGGCAACTGCCTGAATAGGCTAGAATCTACTAGGCTTAATCTGGTGGGAACTTTATGATTCAGTTGGTGCTGCGATCGCTAGCGGTGGCTTTAGTAATTATTCTTGGCACTAATTTTATGAACTTACCCTTTACACCATGGGTATTTGCCAAGGACAGTAGTGAGGTGCAACTAGGAAAATTGACTGAAAACGTGAGTAAAACTGTCTTAGCCAATGGGTTGACTCTGTTGCTGAAGCCAGTCAAAACTGCACCCGTAGCTACAGTGCAGGTATGGTATCGGGTCGGTTCCCAAAACGAACGGCGTGGGATCACGGGTATTTCCCACCAGCTAGAACATTTGCTATTTAAAGGTACAGTCGAACGGCCGATCCAGTTTGGGCGATTATTTAGTGCGTTAGGAAGTAGCTCTAACGCTTTTACCAGCTACGACATGACCGCCTATTACGGCACGGTGGGCGCAGATAAGCTGGCAGCCCTGTTAGAACTAGAAAGCGATCGGATGGTGAATACGGTAGCGGGCGAAGCCGAGCTTAAAAGTGAGCGCACGGTGGTGTTATCTGAACTGGATGGCGGCAACAACAATCCTGGCACCAGATTGTATCGAGCGGTGATGCGGGCAGCTTTTCCTGAGAGTTCCTACGGCTGGATGGTAATTGGCGATCGCGGCGATGTGGAAAGTTTTACGGCAGCAGATGTACAAGCCTATTATCGCCGTTTCTATCGCCCTGATAATGCCACTGTGGTGATCGTGGGAGACTTTGACTCCCAAGCGGTAATCAATCAGGTGGAAGCCACCTTTGGTAAAATCCCCCGCCCTAGCCAGACTTTACCAGACCCGTTCAAGTCGCAACCAGCCAAATCGATCCCTAAATCTCAGGAGGTAGTGCTACGGGAGCCTGGCAGTGTGCCCCTGTTGCAGGTGGTCTACCCTAACCTTCCCCGTTTGATTGATCCTGATGTGCCTGCCCTAGATTTGTTAGATACGATTTTGACCAGTGGCAAGAGTTCCCGCCTGTATCAAAGCCTAGTGCAATCGGGTATTGCCAGCAATATCAGTGGTTCCTCTTCTACGATGCTAAATGCTGGTTGGTATTTATTTAATGCCACCCCTGCCCAGGGCAAAAGCTTAGATCAGGTACTAGTTCAGATTACTCAAGAACTGAAAAAATTACAGGAACAGCCCGTGACTGGGGCAGAACTCAGCCGTGCCAAGAATCAAGCGATCGCTAACTACATTTTGAGTAATCGGGATATTGGCTCCCAGGCACAACAACTGGGATATAACCAAACGGTGGCAGGAGATTATCGGTTTAGCGATCGCTACTTAACTAAGTTAAATCAGGTAACAGCAGCAGATATTCAAAGGGTAGCTAAAATCTACTTCCAGAGCGATCGCCGCGTAGTTGGTAAGTTTGAGCCCACTCAAGTAACAGCCCAAGGTGGTAACTCTGGTAATCCTGGGGCTATTCAACATGGTAGCTACAGTCCTGCCACACCAATCGACCCAGAGGAAGTGCGTCGCTATCTGCCTGCTAGTGCCTTGACTAGTCGCCTGACGGTTCAGCCTATCCAACCAGAGAGTTTTAGTCTGGTAAATGGTTTGCAAGTGCTGTTGGTAAGCGATCGCAGCACCCCATCAATCATCTTAAACGGCTCAATTAGGGCTGGCACCGGACTAGATCCCGCTCCTCAAGCTGGTACTGCCGCGCTGGTTGCCCAAACCATCATGACTGGCACTAAGACCCAAGATGCCCTGGCGATCGCCAACAGCCTAGAGCAAAAAGGCGCTAGCCTGGGTTTTAGTGCTAATCGGGAAGGGGTAAATATCAGGGGGATTGCCCTAGCTCAAGATCTATCTTTGCTATTGAGCCAGTTGGGGGATGTGATTCAAAATGCCACCTTCCCCAGTTCAGAACTAGAGCTATTGCGTCAGCGCAACCTGGTAGCCCTCAAATCTGAACTTGATAGCCCTGGGAGCGTAGCAAGGCGAGAGTTTCAACAGTTAGTATTTCCAGTGGGGCATCCCTATCACTCCATGCGCACTCTAGAAAGTTTGCAGAGCATCACTCGCCAAGATTTAGTCAACTTTTATCAAACCTACTACCGCCCAGAGCGTACGATCTTGACGATCACGGGAGACTTTGAGCCAGCAACGGTTAAACGCCTACTCAATCAAAATCTCGGTAAATGGGCACGGGGTAATGCCCCCCTAGATCCTACTTATCCCGCCGTTCCTTTGCCACCTAGCCAAACTAAGCAGGTAATCCTGCCAGGCAAGACTCAAGCGGTGACGATCATGGGCCATCGGGGGATCACGCGCCGCGATCGCCGCTATTATGCCGCTTTGGTACTGAATCAAGTGCTAGGTGGAGACACGCTCTCTAGTCGCCTAGGGACAGAGTTACGCGATCGCCAGGGCCTAACCTATGGAGTGTATAGCGGTTTTCAGGTGGGTAAGCAACAGGGAACTTTTCTGATTCAGATGCAAACTAGCATTCCTGACCGTGAGCGAGCGATCGCGTCTGCGCTCCAAATTTTTCGCCAAGTGCAACAACAGGGCATTACTGCCGCCGAATTTAAAGCCGCTCAAACTAGCTTAATCAATAGTTTTCCCGTAGATTTAGCTAGCCCCGATCAAGTGGCAGGTTCATTCCTCCAGGATCAACTGCTAGGTTTACCGCCAGGAGATTTTTATAAATTTCCCGAAAAAATTAGTGCCTTGAGTTTGGCTGAGGTTAATCAAGCTGCCCAACAACTGCTGTTGCCAGAAAACTTAGTAATTGTGTCTGCCACTTCCACACCGCCGCAGCCTTAAAACTACTGGTAGTGTTTAGCTATTAACTTGGCTTCCTTCACACACTAGATCTATGGTTTAATTAAGTCCTACCTTCAAGCTTTAACCCAACCCATGGTGCCAGAAATTTCTACAGTCTCAGGCTTTCCCGCCACTGCGCCTGCTGCGTATCCCGTATTTTTTCGCACCTACAGCCGCAGATCCCACAACAAACGGGAAAGTTGGGCTGAGGTATGCGATCGCACCCTCACGGGTTTAAAAAAATTAGGCAAGCTCACCCCAGAACAGGCTGACCTGATCGACAGGATGCAAAAGCAGCTAAAGTCCCTCACCTCTGGGCGTTGGTTGTGGGTCGGTGGTACGGCATGGGTGGATCGCCCCGAAAATTTCTCAGGTTCCTATAACTGCACCAGCACCAACGTAATCGACTGGCGCGCCTTCGGCTTGATGATGGATCTGGCGATGCAAGGCTCTGGCACGGGTGGCGTATTAGAACCCCAGTACATCAGTCAACTGCCGATAATTCGTAACCAGTTGCAGGTAAATGTGATCGGCGCGATCGGTGATACTCCTGTCGAGCAACGCCGCCACGATACGGAAGTGAAATTTGACTATGCCAATAATGTGGTCAAGTTTTGGGTCGGTGATAGCCGTCAAGGTTGGGTCAAGTCCTATCAATCTCTGCTCGAACTTTCTAGTAACGAACAGTTTGATCCTATCAAACCCGTTCAAATCACCGTAGATATCAGCGATGTCCGCCCCAGTGGTGAACCCCTCCAGGGCTTCGGCGGCATGGCACATCCGGTCAAGTTGCCCACCCTCTACGATCGCTGTGCCAATATTTTAAATAAAGCGATCGGTCGTCAACTCACCTCTGTTGAGTGCTGTCTGTTAATCGATGAAGCCGCCGTTTGGATCGTGGCTGGCATTATTAGGCGCAGCGCGGGGATTCGTCAGTTTGCTTCCGAAGACGCTCTTGGCGCTAGTGCAAAAGATAATCTCTGGCAGCAAGACGAAGCAGGTAATTGGAGAATCGATCCTGAGCGTGATGCGTTGAGAATGAGTAATCACACAAGAGTATTCCATCGCAAACCGACTGAACAAGAATGTATTGATGCTGTTCGGAAACAGTATTATTCGGGTGAAGGCGCGATTCAATGGGCGGGTGAAGCGATCGCCCGCTCCAATGCTGACTTGATTACCACTTCTGAACTCAAGCGTGATTTTCTTGCTGCCTATGGAAAAGGAAAGGGCAAAGCATGGTTACGATCGCGACAGCCTGAAGCCTCTGAACGTGAGCTAGAACATAGGTTACAGCGCTATGGTCTGAATCCATGCGGCGAGATTCTTGGAGCAGATTTCCATTGCAATCTCTCTGAAGTGCATCTTAATCTGATTAATCCTAGGGATGAAAAAGAACAAGAAGACGCTTTTAAAGCAGGTGCTTTGTCCGTTGCATCACTTCTCAATCATCAATTTATCGAGAAACGCTATCAATTTAGCCGTGAAATTGATCCCATTGTGGGTGTATCCTTCACGGGACTATTTGACTTCTTCGTTCATGCCTTTGGTGTGGAATGGCTGCGCTGGTGGGAAGCAGGTCGTCCTGACACTGTGCAGGGACTAGACTTCAAAGAGAAGGAAGCAAATTATCTCAATCGCTGGCGTGAGATTGTCCATCAGACAGTTTGGAAATATTGCGACGCGCATGGCTTACGCCGCCCCAATCGTTGCACGACAACCCAGCCAGCGGGGACAAAATCCTTGCTCACTGGGGCTTCCCCCGGATGGCATCCTCCAAAAGCACAACGTTTTATTCGTCGGATTACCTTCCGTAAAGATGATCCTGTGGCACGGGCTTGCATGGACTATGGCTATAGCATCATCCCTTCGCAATCGGATAAGGATGAGAATGGACAATTGCTCAATGATCCCTTTGATCCGAGATGCACGGAATGGTTGGTGGAGATTCCTGTGAGCGTGTCTTGGGCTGACCTTGACAGTGCGGACATGGTGGACATCAGCAAGTTCGATGTGATGGCGCAATTTGATTTTTATATGCAGGTGCAGAAATTCTACACTCGTCATAATACTTCGGCAACTTTAGAACTGCGCGAGCATGAAATCGAGCCGTTAGGAAAGAAAATTTACGAAGCGATTCGTGATGATGAGGGTTATATCTCGGCGGCGCTGTTGGCGCGTTTTGATGACCTGCAAACTTTTCCTCGCTTGCCCTTTGAGCCAATCGATAAGGCTACCTATGAGAAGCTCAGTGCTGAGGTGCTAGTACGGCGCAAGTCCGATGATTTTTACGCAAGTTTGTTGCGTTATGATTCGGGTGAGTTGATGGAGGCGGGACCTGCGGGTTGCGACTCTGATAAATGTATGTTCCCCGAAACTTCACCTACTCAGTAACTGAGCCTCAGGTTTTACCCTGATTACCTGCCTCATTTGTGTGCTTCAGCCATAGAGCTATGGTGTTAGGACTTACGCAAACGTGATCTAAAACCCTGCCTTTAACTGGGGTGTGGGGCTTTGCCTTCAAACTCCCTTTTTACAGCAGTTCCCGAATTAGGCTGCGTAAGTCCTAATTATTACTGGATCACTAGCTTGACCTATCGCAAACAAGCACTTGAAGACTGCCTGATGGATACTGGGCTAGACCGTAAACTACTTGACCATTAAAGCGATCGCCAAAACTCTAAAATTAGCTGAAGAGTTTGGGGATCTGAACGCAAAGCTGCATGACCTACGCCTGCAACTTTCCGCCATTGACTATGCTTAAACTTTGTTTCACTTAAAGCAACTGTACCATCTCCACTGGAGTTAACCTGACCCGCGATCGCTAAAGTGGGAATACGCATGGCGATTCTTTCAGCAAGATGGGTACGACTTTTACTTAAATCCCTGGCAATGCCCACCCCCCAAGGATCAAGTTGATGCGCCAGCTTAGAGCCATTTACAGGTGAGCCGATTAACACCAGACTCTTCACTTGAGACTGCCAGGCGGGATGACGGCTTAACAGTTCTAGCCAGATCAGCCCCCCCATAGAATGGCCAATAATTTGCCATGGTTCCGCCCACGCGATCGCTTCTTGGGCAGCAGTTTCTACGGTTTGGATTAACGGCTCCATGCGATACCAGGTACGCCACCAGCCCAGATTAGGCGCAATAATTCGGCTTACTGGTTGAGTCTGAGCATAGAATGAAGTCAGATTTTTTGCCAGCTTGATCATGCCAAAGTGGTTATCTGCCCAGCCATGTTGCACAAAAATTAGCATTGGTATTTTGCCTAAAGATTTGACAAGTCCTGTAAAAAGGGAGTCTGAGGACATAGCCCCTCTGAAAGCCAAGGTTTTAGCTCACGTTTGCGTAAATCCTAAATGGATGAAAACTGAATCTTACCTATCGAGTAGGAGTATTTACTCAAGAGATTGACTAAAACTATACTTCCTAAGCAAATTTTGTTCATCAGAATACAACTTCGTAAAACGTAATAATTAATGTACTTGCTACGTTGTATAACAAATTTGGCGGATTAAAAAACAAGCCCTCAGAACTGTACTGACCTAGGTATTGGTTAAACAATCAGTTAATCCTGGGTGAGCCAAGTTCTTCTGAGTAATTAACATACAAACGATAAACAAACTAATAACGGAGAAATCTCAATCATGTTTGACGCATTTGCTAAGGTTGTTTCCCAAGCTGACGCTAAGGGCGAATTTCTTTCCAACAGCCAACTAGACGCACTTTCTGCCTTGATTGCTGACGGCAACAAGCGCATGGATACCGTTAATCGTATCACCAGCAACGCATCTACTATTGTTGCCAACGCTGCTCGCTCTCTATTCGCAGAACAGCCCCAGTTGATCGCTCCTGGTGGCAATGCTTATACCAACCGCCGCATGGCAGCTTGCTTGCGTGACATGGAAATCATCCTGCGCTATGTGACCTACGCAACTATCGCTGGTGACTCTAGTGTTCTAGATGACCGCTGCCTCAATGGTTTGCGTGAAACTTATCAAGCTCTTGGTACTCCTGGCGCTTCTGTTGCAGTTGGCGTTCAGAAGATGAAGGAAGCTGCGATTTCAATCGTAAATGATCCCAATGGCATTACCCAAGGTGATTGCAGTCAATTGGTTTCTGAAGTGGCTGGCTACTTTGATCGCGCTGCTGCTGCTGTTGCTTAGTGCTTCAAATTTAACTATTTACCAATTCAATTTATAAATTATTAGTTCAAATATATCGAGATATCACTATGAAGACCCCAATTACCGAAGCGATCGCTACCGCAGACTCTCAAGGACGTTTTTTGAGCAACACTGAATTGCAAGCTGTGAATGGCCGTTTTGATCGCGCTAAAGCCAGCATGGAAGCTGCTCGTGCCTTGACCAACAACGCTCAACGTTTGATCGATGCGGCTGCCCAAGCGGTTTACAACAAGTTCCCTTATACCACCTCCATGCAGGGTGCTCAGTATGCTTCTACCGCAGAAGGTAAGGCAAAGTGCGCTCGTGACCTCGGTTACTACCTCCGTATGGTTACCTACTGCTGCGTAGCTGGTGGTACTGGTCCTATGGATGAGTACTTGATTGCTGGTTTGGCTGAAATCAACCGTACTTTTGAACTATCTCCTAGCTGGTACGTTGAAGCCTTGAAAACCATGAAGGCTTCTCACGGTCTAACTGGTCAAGCTGCTAACGAAGCTAACACCTACTTTGACTATGCCATCAATGCTCTAAGCTAGTTCTTTCTCAACATTTGACTCGGGTTTGATTTAGGTTTCAACTTAAATTTTTAGCCGATAATACCCAGGGAGCGGAGTAGATGTTAGCAACAGTATGCAAGGGAATTAAGCCAAAAATGACTTAAACCTGCTTGTCAGTCTGTTAATACCTGCTCAAATCCCTGGGTATAGTTTTAGGTAATTTTAAGTTATTTGCCGAAAGAGTTCTGCAAGACTAAGCTGTTTAGGGCTTGCTTACGTGAGTTATCAAAAAAATTTAAGATAAATCTGTTTGGTGCTGACCTAGAGGGTAGGTTTTCTGTAGTAGGGGGTTTCAATCCCCAAAATCATAATCGTTCCCTCTTGATCACTCCTCCTTGTTTAATACCAAATCACTATTGAAATGGCGTGAAATCCATTCGTGGAGCTTCCCCATATTTCCTCTGTAGTGATAATTTGGGGAATTAGTACAATTAATTTTTTAATATTTTCAGAGAGCAAAAGATTATGGCTGTGACTACTACAGCGAATCTGCTTGGAATCGAAAACTTTACCGTTCCTCAGCCTTGCGAGCTCAGATCCCCCTGGTCTGAAGATGATGCTCAGGCGGTAATTTTGGCGGTATATCGTCATGTGTTAGGTAATGAGTACCTGATGCAAAGCGAGCGTCTAACTTCGGCTGAATCTCTGCTCAAGCAGGGGAATATTTCAGTTAGAGAGTTTGTGCGGATGGTGGCAAAATCTATCCTCTATCGCCAGAAGTTTTTCCATGCCAATTCGCAACTGCGATTTATTGAACTAAACTTTAAGCATTTATTGGGACGGGCTCCCTACGATGAGGCTGAGATTAGCTTTCATACTCGGCTTTACAGTACCCAAGGTTATGATGCTGAGATTGATGCTTATCTAGATAGTCAAGAATATCTCAGTGCCTTTGGGGAATCTACTGTTCCCTACTATCGGGGGTTTAGTTCCCAAACTGGGCAGAAAACTGTGGGCTTTGGGCGGATGTTCAAGCTCTATCGGGGCTATGCCAGTAGCGATCGCGCCCAGATTAGTAGAGGTAAAGCGAAGTTGGGTAGAGAAGTGGCTCAGAATGCTGCAAATCACATTATTCCTCCTAGCGGTGCGTTAGCTGCATCCATCAGTCCTGCTGCCAAACTAACTGGCGTTGTCGGTGGAAAAGATGGTCGGCTCTATGCAGTCAAGGTGGCTCAGAAGGGGGGCAGCACGCCAGTACGCCAAGCTGAAGCTACTCTCTTAGTGCCCTTTGACCAACTCTCTAGTAGGTTGCAGCAGTTAAATAGAGCGGGTAATCGAGTGCTGAGTGTGACTGCAGCCAAGTAGTCCCGAATCAATTTTCTATTGTCTTCAGGACTTGCGCCCAGCGTAGGTTCTGATTCAATCAATCAATTACTAAATCATTATATTAGGAATATCACCTATGGCTGTTACTACCGTAGCAAATCGCTTGGGGATTCGAGCTTTTCAAGAATCTCAAAAAGTTGAACTGCGCCCCAACTATACCCTAGAAGATTTACAGGCCGTGATTCGTGCTACCTATCGCCAGGTGCTGGGCAATGACTACATCATGCAGAGTGAGCGATTAATCTATGCAGAGTCTTTGTTGAAGGAGGGAAATCTTTCTGTACGCGAGTTTGTGCGTCAGGTTGCCAAATCTGATCTATACAAAAATAAGTTCTTTTTAAAGAATCCTCAAATTCGATTTATCGAATTGAACTACAAGCATCTTTTAGGTCGCGCTCCCTACAGCGAAACCGAGATTTCTTTCCACAACGACATCTACTCCAGCCAGGGCTATGATGCGGAGATTGATTCCTACATCGATAGTATGGAATATCTGGAGAGCTTTGGCGAGAATATTGTGCCTTTCTACCGTGGTTTTGAAACTGGTCGAGGTTCTCAAACTGTGGGCTTCAATCGCATGTTCCGTCTATATCGGGGCTATGCTAATAGCGATCGCGCTCAACTAGAAGGTAACAATGCTCGACTTACTCGTGAGTTGGGGAATAATTCTGCATCTGCAATCGTGCCGCCTTCTGGTGGTTCTGATGCCTACAGCTATCGCAATTCCAGTGATGCTGTACCTAGTGTGCGCTTAGGCGTGGCGGCTACCGAGAAGGGACAGGTCTTCCGCATTGAGGCTACCGCCCTTTATGGTCAAGGCTATCCCAAGACTCGCCGTAGTGCGACCGCTTATCTGGTACCCTATGAACAGTTGTCTGCCAAGATTCAACAAATTCAACGGGCAGGTGGCAAAATTGCCAGCATTACCGCAATCTAGTTGAGTAAGATTTGCTCTTTGCCTGGAATCCCAAGCAGAGAGCAGGCAAGTTTGCCTAGGTTAATTTTGGGTTAATTTTTTGGACAACTTAAACCTAATCCTGTTCCACTTAAAGATTAATGGAAGATTAATGATATTTTCTTCGGTGGAATAGGGAAGTCAATTTTTAGAGCAATATTTTTAGAGCAATTAGGAGCTAATCTATGTACGGTCAAACCGCCGCTGGTGTAAATTCTGGTACTGAAGCTGGTCGTCGCATGTTCCGCTACGAAGTAGTGGGCTTACGCCAAAACTCTGTCAATGATCAGAATGCCTACCCGATTCGCCGCAGTGGTAGCGTGTTTATCAACGTGCCCTACAACAAAATGAATGAGGAAATGGTCAGAATTGCCCGCATGGGTGGCAAGATTGTCAAAATTGAGCCGATTGTGCTTTGACTCACTCAGGCTAATGCTGCTGAGCAGTCTTCTGGCCAATTTTCTGGGCAGTCTCTTGAACTAACACCCGAAAGGGCGATCGCTAATTTAGCTAGTCCAGATCTAAGTCAGCGCTATTATGCTGCTTGGTGGTTAGGCAAAATGAGAGTAAGCGCTGGAGTTCCAGCCTTGATGATCGCTTTAGAAGATCAAGAAGATCGCACGGAATTGGGAGGTTACCCTCTGCGGCGCAACGCTGCTAGAGCCTTAGGCAAGCTGGGAGACGCCCGCGCTATCCCTAGCTTGATTCAATCCCTTGACTGTGAGGATTTTTATGTGAGAGAAGCTGCTGCTCAGGCAATCGAACAGTTGGCTGCTAGTTCTAAGGAGATACATCAGGCGGCTGAAGCGGCGATCGCGCCCTTGTTGAACCTGCTGGAAGTGAACTCTCTAGATCAAGCAGATTACTTAGCGCAGCCCCTGGAAGCTATTTTAGAGGCTCTAGGTAGATTGCAGGCAGGAGCAGCAGAGTCAAAGGTGGCTGAGTTTCTCGATCACCCCTTACCCCGCATTAGATTCGCGGCAGCTAGAGCAATCTACGGCATTAGTCAAGATCCAGATAAACAAGCTGAATGTGGGCAGATGTTGGTGGCGGGCTTGAGCAATCCCGATCTGAATTTGCGGCGAACAGTCTTAACTGACCTGGGCGAGATTGGTTATTTACCTGGGGCAGGGGCGATCGCTGCCTGCCAAGTAGAAAATAGCTTCAAGTTATTTGCCCTCAAGCGGATTTTGGAACTTAACTTGCAGAGAGCAACGCCTGAATCAATTAATCAGATTATGGTTTATATGGATGATCTGCTCTAATATTTTTCTTTTTTTGCAAGTCTAGTAAAGCAAATTAACCTCAAGATCACTACCTGCTCATGTCTAATTTAGTCGCTCCCACTCTTCCTGATTTAGAACCTGCTGTGCAGATTGCGGCTCTGGCTGCGGCCGTAGACCAGGCTAGTTCTAGGGTAGAGTTGATTGAGACAGTTCAAAAATTGGTCGCCCAGCGATCGCTCTTGGCCGTTCCTACTTTGATCAAGGTGCTAGGTTATAACAACCCTGGGGCAGCAGCGATCGCTATGGAGGGTTTGATTGATTTGGGCACAGCCGCTGTGCCACAGATTTTGGCAAATGTAGATCAGTTCAACTATGGGGCAAGAGCCTATTCAGTTAGAGCTTTGGCCAAAATTGCCGATCCAAGGGGGCTAGAGTTGTTACTCAGTTCGGCAGTGGCTGACTTCGCGCCAAGTGTGAGGCGGGCGGCGATCAAGGGTTTGGGTAGCTTGCGATGGGAAAACTATCTCGTAGATCAGATTTCTAGGGCGCAAACCCAGATTTTGACCACGTTAAGATCTATGCTAGAGGATGAAGACTGGTCAATGCGCTATGCGGCGGTGGTTGCTTTAGACCATCTGGCAAGTCAAGGCAGATTACCCTATTCAGATCAAGCGATCGCTCATCTCCAAGCAGGATTAGATCTAGAGCAAAATGGCGAGATCTGCATCATCGCTCGGATTCAGTTGGCTTTAGCTAAATATTTATCTAATTAAAATTTAATTATTCATCCTACTAAAACTATATTTATGCTCCCCCTACTCTCTACCAATCCCACTACGCAAAATCATCGCGTACCCGGCTATGAGGTCACCGATGAAGATGATCCGATTATCTATCGCCTGGCTGATGCCATTGACCTAGAGCAACTGCGCGAACTCACTTGGGCAGCTTATCGCCAGGTATTTAGTGAACATTTAATTCTAGAGAGCTATCGCCAAACCTTTTTAGAATCCCAGCTGAAGAATCGCCAAATTTCGGTGAAAGAATTTGTGCGGGGCTTGGGTAAATCTGAGGTATTTCGCCGCCTGGTGATGGATACCAACTCTAACTATCGCCTAGTTGATCTGTGCTGCACCAGGTTTTTAGGACGCTCTAGCTACGGGAAGGATGAGCAGATTGCCCTCTCGATTGTGATTGCCACCCAAGGATTAGATGGATTTATTGATCGCTTGGTAGATAGCGAAGAGTACCAGCTCAACTTTGGGGATGATATTGTGCCCTATCAGCGGCGCCGCATGGGAGAGCGTCCCTTCAATTTGGTTACGCCTCGATACAGTGATTACTGGCGGGCGAAAGAAGCAGCACAGGTCTCCAACTATAACCTAGGTAAGACTAAGTATCAGGGTACAGTCAGCGCTACCAGGGTACGGAGCGGTATTCCGGCCATGTTTTTGAATATGGCTGTAGATCTAAATCCGGCAGAAAGTAACTATCAATATGCCGCTGCCGGTGGGGTGAGTACTAGCAGGCTAGCAATTCCAGATATGACTGTGCCAGAAGCTGCTTCTAAGCAGGTGATCAAGCGCTCTCCCAGTGCCTCTCCCTATCGTTATTTGGCTAATTAATCTTCTATTAAAAAACTATGACTTTACCTTTATTAGCTTATAAGCCATCTTCCCAGAACCAACGGGTGCCTGGTTATGAAGTGGGCAATGATGATACCCCAACTCTGTATCGGGCAGAAGACTTGACCGATGCCAATTCTCAAGCTGAACTGATCTGGGCAGCTTATCGCCAGGTGTTCAGTGAGCATTTAATTGTGGAAAATAATCGCCAGCCTTTTTTGGAATCCCAGTTTAAGAATCGTCAAATTTCCGTGCGGGATTTGGTCAGGGGTCTAGGTAAATCTGAAGCGTTCTATCGCCTGGTAGTGGAATCTAATTCTAACTATCGCATTGTGGAGATTTGCTTGAAGCGTTTTCTGGGACGTGCGCCCTATAACCAGATGGAAGAGATTGCTTGGTCGATTGTGATTGCCCAAAAGGGAATTGGTGGTTTGATTGATGCCTTGCTAGATGGCGAAGAATACCTGACTAATTTTGGCGAAAATACTGTGCCTTACCAACGGCGACGGATGAAAGAGCGTCCTTTTAATTTGGTGACTCCTCGATATGGGGACTACTGGCGCGATCGCCAAGATTATCCCAAGTCAGGTGACATTCGCAACTTCTTGGATTGGGCGAGAGAGATCAAACCTACTGGCGTAAAACCAGTGGCAGTGAATTTGACCAATATTAAGATCCCTGATATGACCCGCAAATCTGATCAGCCCGTGCCAGCTTCGGTGCGTGGTTCGTTCCGTTTCCCTGTACGCTAGATCTAGATTATTTAACTAATTAATATAAGAGAATTTAACCTATGGCAACAGCAGTGCTACCTTTAATGACGGTCAAGCCATCTTCCCAAAACCAACGGGTCATTAGCTTTGGTTATGCGGATGAGGATGAGGACAGCCCCAGAATTTACTGCACCGAGAATATTTCTGACCCCAGCGATCGCCAAGATCTAGTCTGGGCAGCCTATCGCCAGGTGTTCAGTGAGCATGTGATTTTGACCAGCAATCGCCAAGCTTTTTTGGAATCTCAATTTAACTTTGGCATGATCACCGTGCGGGATTTGATCCGAGGATTGGCGAAGTCTGAAGCGTTCTATCACATGGTGGTAGAGCCGAATTCTAACTATCGGGTGGTAGAAGTCTGTCTCAAGCGTCTACTGGGTCGGGCTCCCTATAACAAGATGGAAGAGATTACCTGGTCGATTGTAATTGCCCAAAAGGGCATCGGCGGCTTTGTGGATGCACTCTTGGATGGCGAAGAATACCTGAGTAATTTTGGTGAAAATACCGTGCCTTACCAACGCAAGCGCATGGGTCGCGGTCTGGAGGGTCGCCCCTTCAATCTGGTTACGCCTCGTTATGATCAGGATTATCGCGATCGCGCCGAGATCACCAAGTACGATTGGCAGTTCACTTTGCAAAAATACTTCACCAAAAAAGAGCAGGAGCGTCGTCTACCCGAAGGTGACCCCAGAAGGTTTAGAGCCATTGCCCAGAGCATTGCACCCAGGGTGAACTATGCCCAAAAGCTGCGGGCAGCGGACATTCCCGACTTCTTGGCGGTGGTGCCCTATCGGGGGCGTCGCTAGGTTGCCCAAGAACTCATAGGAGTGGCGCTGCTACTCCTATTTATTTATTCAGTTAGGCGTAGACTAGAAAAAAGCTTTAGAGTACCGAGTCTCAGGGCGTAATCCTCTAAGTATCAGTAAGTATCAGCCCTAGAAAAATCCCACCAGAGGGCTGTGAGATTCTATTTGTGCCCCAATTCATTTCTATTCACCAAATTATCCCAGGAGAATTCCTATGGCAGTTACGTTAGAAACCGCTCAGAATATTTTTTCTACCACAGAAATCGCCAGTGCGGTTCCAAATACGATCGCCCTGTACAGTCAACTCCGCGCCGAAGACCAGTTAGCCCTACTCTGGTTTGCCTACACCGAAATGGGAATCTCGATTACCCCTGCGGCACCTGGGGCAGCGCGGATGGTCTTAGCTGAAGGGCTGCTAGCTCAAGTGCGGCAAATGCCTCCAATGTCTCAAACTCAGATCATGTGTGATTTGGCCAATCGTACTGATACTCCTTTCAACCGCTCCTATGCTTCCTTTAGCATGAATGTGAAGTTGGGTTTTTGGTATCAGTTGGGTGAGTGGATGCGCCAAGGGATTGTGGCGCCGATTCCTGCTGGCTATGAAATGACTGCTGATGCTAAGAAGGTATTGGAAATGATTAAAAAGCTAGATGCTGGCCAGCAGATCACGGTATTGCGGAATACGGTAGTAGATATGGGCTATGACCCTACTGCCCCTGGAGCTTATTCTAAGATTGAAGATCCAGTGATGCCGCCAGTGGAGTTGGCAGCTAGAACTGCGGTGAAGATTGAAGGCGTAGACAATCCTACGGTGTTGGGCTACATCAATAATATGAATGCCTTTGACTTTGATGCTGCCTGTGGTTTGTTTGCGGTGAATGGAGCTTTGCAACCGCCGTTTTCTCGTCCAATTGTGGGTAGAGAAGCGATCGCGGCCTATATGCGGGAAGAGTGTCAAGGTCTGAAAATGATGCCAGAGCGGGGGGTGGCAGAAATTGTTGAAGATGGCTATACCCAGGTGAAGGTGACGGGCAGAGTACAGACCCCTTGGTTTGGCGCAAGTGTGGGGATGAATATTGCCTGGCGGTTCTTGCTCGATCCTCAAGGGAAGATTTTCTTTGTGGCGATCGATCTATTAGCTTCGCCCAAGGAGCTGTTAAACTTGACTAGAGGCTAGTGACTAACTTGCTGGGGTTTGATCCTGGTCGGCAAAAATGTGGGCTAGCTGTAGTCGCTCGCGATCGCCAGGTCTTAAATCAAAGGGTAGTGGTGGCTGACCAAGCGATCGCTACCCTCAAAATCTGGCAGATTGAGTATCAAGTGGACTTGCTAGTAATTGGCGATCGCACCAGTTCTAAGGCTTGGCAACAGCAGATTAGGTCAAGCTTGCCCCAGTTAAACCTGGTGACCGTTGATGAACACCTCAGCAGCCTGGCAGCCAGACAACGCTACTGGCAGTTAAATCCGCCTTCAGGGCTGTTAAAGTTACTCCCAGTTGGGATGCGCACTCCACCTAGAGCGATCGATGACTTGGTGGCGGTGATTTTAGTGGAGCGCTATCTGGATCAAACCCCATGACCCTAGATCAGGATTTTTTTGCACCTATTCGCAGAGCCGGTACCAGTGCGCCCAACTATGAACTGGATACGGCTGACATCATTGCCCGCCTGACTAAGTGGCAAGCCCTTTGTACTTTTGAGGTGACTGGGGCTACAGATGACACCATAGAACTTAAATTCGCTAGTCTGCCTGTAGATCTAGAAGCATTTACTCAAGATCTCTATGAGTTTTGTCCTGATTTGGTGGATCAAGGCACAGACTGTGTAGCTGACCTGATTGAGCAGATGGATGGGGAGCTTAGCCCAGAACTGCAAAAGTTGATCGAGGGCATAGATCTAACCGATCAAAACTATGGCTTGGCGATCTTGCAACGCAGCTTGAAGTTGGACAGCCACCTTACCCTCTGGTGGGACTGAGAGTTATTGCCCATGACCTACTCGCTCCGCATTGCCGATATGGTAGAGGCCGAACGCCCCAGGGAACGGCTGTTACAACAGGGGGGGCGTTACTTGAGTAGTGCAGAGCTATTGGCAATTCTGCTCGGTACGGGGCAGGGGGCGGGCAAACTCTCAGCCGTGGGTTTAGGTCAGTTAATTTTGCAAACCCTTAGCCGAGATGGGGCAGATCCCTTGGCTAATTTACAAACTGTGCATCCCCACGAGTTAATGGCGATCGCGGGGGTGGGGCCAGCTAAGGCTACGTCAATTTTGGCCGCGATCGAACTAGGTAAGCGGGTATTTAGTGCCAAGCCGCCAGAACGGGCTGAAATTACCGATCCCACGGTGGCAGTGGCAGCCCTCAGCCATGATCTGATGTGGCAGCAGGAAGAGCGTCTCGCGGTTTTGCTGCTAGATAATCGCAATCGGATGATCGGTCAGAAACTTTTGACCATTGGCTCTGCCAACGAGACGATCGCTGATCCAAAGGATATTTTTCGGGAAGTAATCAAAAGTGGAGCGGTGAAGTTTATGGTGGCTCACAATCATCCTTCGGGCAATCTCCAACCTAGTCAAGCGGATCTGGATCTGACGGCTCAGCTATTAACTGCTGCTACCTGGCTGAATTTACCTCTGTTAGACCATTTAATTTTGGGTAACGGGGGCTATTGCAGCTTGCGGGAAGTAACTAAGCTATGGCAATGAGCCGATCGCTGCGGGCAATGTTAATTATTCCTACAGGGGTGGGGGCGGCAATTGGTGGTTATGCGGGGGATGGTTTGCCAGTGGCAAGAGCGATCGCGGCGGTAGTGGATGATTTGATCACCCATCCCAATGTCCTGAATGGCGCTAGTTTGTACTGGTCGATGGCAAATGTGCATTATGTGGAGGGCTATGCCTTGGATCAGTTTGCCCTGGGAGCCTGGGGCTTGTGTCCAGTCCATAGCAACCGAATTGGGGTGATTTTTGATCTAGCGATCGAGCCGGAATTAGCGGCCAGGCATCACCAGGTGATCAGGGCTAGCCGCGCCACTTTGGGGCTAAATATCGTAGCTAGCCTTACAACCGATCACTCCCTAGGCGTAGGCCTGCAAGTAGGTACTACTGCTACCTGGGGCACAATTACTCAACCAGATAGCCTGTTGCGGGCGGCTGATCAGTTAATTACCCAACATCAGGTAGAAGCGATCGCGGTGATTGCCAGGTTTCCCGATGATTTGGGCAGTTTGGCCCTCCAAAATTATCGTCAAGGTCACGGAGTAGATCCGATCGCAGGCGCAGAAGCCGTAATTAGCCACTTGATTAGCCGCGAGTTTATGATCCCCTGCGCCCATGCCCCTGCCCTTAGCCCTTTGCCCTTAGATCTATCGATTAGCGATCGCGCCTGTGCGGAGGAAATTGGCTATACTTTCTTACCTTGTGTGTTGGTGGGTTTGAGTCGCGCTCCCAAACTAGTGGAGGCGAAATTAGCAGATCTGACCGTAGCTGATCTAGATCTAGCGATCGCTCCCTGGAGTGGGGTTGGGGGAGCAGCAGTCTTAGCCTTAGCCGCCCAAAATTTACCCTTGATTCTAGTGAAAGAGAACCAAACTAGTTTAGAGGTGATGCCCCAGTCTTTAGGGGTTAGGGGAATTTGCGTAGAGAACTACCTAGAAGCGATCGGTGTGATTGCCGCGATCAAAGCTGGTATTAACCCGCAGACCCTCTGCTTAAGCTCACTGCAAAGGTAAACGCAACAACTGTCCCTGGGCGCTATCGGTCAATACATACAGATAGCCCTGATGGAACTTCAAATCTCGCACCCGTTGGCCAATGGGAATACTGGTCTGTCGAATAATTTTGCCCTGGGGATCTAGCTCTAGACGCCGAATATCCCTCGAAACCAGCCCGCCTGCGTAGATCACACCATTTACTACCGCCAAACCCGAAGGCGCGATCGCTTGCTGCCATACCAGTTTGGGATCTTGCTTACCCGGTGCTGAGCGCAAGTTAGAAATCTGACCGCCAAAATATTCTTCGCTGTGGGTTACCAGTGGCCAGCCATAGTTTTGGCCAGGCTTGATCAAATTTAACTCATCTCCCCCCCGCGAGCCATGCTCAGTTGACCATACCTGCTTGCGTTGGGCATCATAGGCGAGACCCTGAATATTACGATGACCATAGCTCCAAAGCTGGGGCAATGACTGGACATCTTGTCGCCAAGGATTGTTGGGAGGTACCCTGCCATCATCCTGGAGGCGGACAATCTTACCTAGAGCGCTACGGCGGTTTTGAGCTTGAGTTCTGATTAGATCACTACCAAGTTTGAGCGGCGGATTGCCACCATCACCAATGGATACCAATAGAGTTTGATCGGGCAGCCATAACAGTCGGGAGCCGAAGTGCTGACCGCCACTTTTGGTTTGGGGCGATTCAAAGATTACTTCCAGATTTTGTAACCTTTTACCGTCAAATTTTGCCCTTGCTACTCTGGTGCGGTTGGCATCAGGTGTGCCATGGGCATAGGTGAAATACAGCCAGCGATTTTGGCTAAACTGGGGGTGCAAGGCAATATCTAGTAATCCACCCTGACCGAGGGCAAGAATAGGTGGCAAACCAGGAATGGGCTGAGGCTCAAGTTTGCCCTGGCGCACTAGTCTAAGTCGGCCTGGACGCTCAGTAATCAACAGGGACTGATCTGGCAACCAAGCCATTCCCCAGGGGTGTTCTAGGCGATCAAGTACCACTTCAGGCTCAGCTTCAGCCAAATTTTGGCTAACTGGTTGAGGTGGGGGAGACAGACTGGGCAGAGTTGCTAAACTACAGCCCGCGATCGCGGCTAAAAGCAAGACCTTAGTAATAATCATAATTTGGTTACTCAAGCTCCCGGCACGCGCATGGCAAAGTGATGGCTGGTAATGCCCATACCCCGGCGCATAAAAAATCGATGGGTGTCAAACCGCTGCACCCCCACATCTAGGTGGATTTGGCTACAGCAATGCAGTTTAGAGTGCTCAACCAACCAGTTAAAAATTGCCTCGCCATAGCCACGTTTGCGGTCTTCGGTCAAAGTCACCAGATCTTCAAGGTATAGATAGCGATTCCACGCGACATTTTCACAGATGCGAAAGCCTGCCACTGCTCGCACTCTACCCTCATCAGTAAGGAATACTAGCTTGTAGCCCTGGGTTTCCAAGCGCCGCATTTGGCGGAGAAAGTCCTTACGTTCCAGGGTTGGACGCAATTCCTGCAGAGGAATGAAGCAATTCTCTATTTCTTGATCAGTTGAGGCGATCGCGATGTAGGTCATGGCTCACAGTTACTCCAAATCAGAGGTGAAAACATAGATAAAACCTCAGTTACCGCAAACGCACTGATGCTATTTCATTTTATTGGCAAGTATAGCAAACCAAATGCGCCAAGATTCGCTATCTTAAACTGCCCCGTTAGCCTTTACAATGAAGCAACTCACTTTATCTAGCTGCCCCTATGCCCATTGCCGTAGGCACAATTGAAACTCAAGGATTTCCTGCCATCCTAGCTGCTGCCGATGCGGCAATTAAAGCGGCGCGGGTCACGCTTGTTAGCTATGATATTGCCGAAAGTGGTCGGCACTTTATCGCTCTCAGGGGAGCAGTGGCGGAAATTCAAACTGCGATCGCTGCTGGGGTTGAAGCTGGCAATCACAGTAATGGCGGTCAGGTGCTCACTTACATGATCGTGCCGAGTCCGCCCGAAAACGTGGTAGAAGTCTTACCGATTCACTACACCGACCAAGTTCAAGACTTCCGTTAGTTTTTTATTTTTACATTACAGGAGAACAGCATGGTAGCTCAAAAAGCAGTTGGCGCACTAGAAACCAGAGGATTTCCAGGAGTTTTAGCTGCCGCCGATGCAATGGTAAAAGCAGGCAGGGTGACATTAGTGGGTTATTTGCGCTGCGGTAGCGCTAGGTTTTGCGTAATCATTCGGGGAGATGTGTCCGAGGTGAAAATGTCGATGGCAGCAGGCACAGAAGCGGTGGAAAAAGCCTTTGGTGGCATTTTGGAATCTTGGGTGATCATTCCCCGTCCCCACGAAAATGTGAATGCAGTTCTGCCCATTGACTTTAGCCCAGCCGTGGAGCAGTTCCGCGCCTCCGTAGAGGGCTTACGTTTACCAGGGGCTAGCACTTAAATTTTATGGGATCACTAATTAAGCTCCTGGTGCTAGACATTGATGGCACGATCAGTGGCGCCCAAAATCAGGTCAGTCCTGGGGTGGTGGCGGCAGTGGCTGCTGCCCAAGCTCAAGGGGTAAAGGTGGCGATCGCCACTGGTAGGATGTACTGCTCAGCCCTCAGATTCCATCAGGCAGTCAACTCCGACTGTCCTTTGATTTCCTATCAGGGAGCATTCATTAAAGATCCCCGCACCGATCAACTGGTGGGGCATTGGGCAGTAGAGCCGAATTTAGCCTTACAACTAATTCAAGACTTTGCCGCCGTAGCGCCCTTAGATTTGCTGTCTATCCATTTGTATGTCAATGACTGCCTCTATGTTCAAGAACTCACCGAACTGAGCCGAGTCTATGCGGCGCGATCGCAGGTAGAAGCAGTGCCAGTGGGAGATTTGGCCGCCTTCATTCAAACCAATGGCAATGATCTACCGCCCACCAAGCTTTTAGCCCTCAGCGATCGCCTAGATTTAATCGAGCAGTTGCTAAATTTAAAGCATATTTACCCCAGCGATCAACTTTATCTCACCCGCTCTCAGCCCCTCTACTTTGAGGCTACTAACCCGATTGCCAACAAAGGCACAGCAGTCAAACACTTAGCTGAGAACATCTTGGGCTTAACTCCTGAGCAAGTGATGGCAGTGGGTGACAATCTCAACGATCTAGAAATGGTGGAATATGCCGGTATTGGCGTAGCGATGGGTAACGGTGCCCCTGGGTTGCAGGAAGTGGCAGATTGGATTGCTCCCGATGTAGAAGCAGATGGGGTGGCAGCCGCGATCGCTAAGTTTATTTTATAGCCCCAAACTCCCAGGTTTTTGAGTCAGAATATGAATAGTTGTATCCCTCAAATATTCCCATGGTAGCCACCGCCGATCGCCTTGTTAGCCAAGTTATTACCAGTGGTCGCAAACATAAAAACAACCACTACAGCCTCCAGGACTTCTTCCATCCTAACCATGAGCAAGGAATTCTCTCTGATTGGAATGGACTGCGCAATGTGTTGACCACTGAAGATTTCATTATTGGTCTCCAAGAGGGACTAGAAGAAGAAGTGGGCAGCGCTTCTGCCGCCGTGATGTACACCATTGGCAATGAATGGGGCAAAAGAGATGGGGAATTTTTTACCCAATGGTTTGAAAAAGATTTCGGCAGCAATGTGCGCCAGACTAATCTGCCCTTTTTGCTGGAAACCTGGTGGTGGCCCTTCACTGCCCAAGGCTGGGGACGTTGGAGCATAGACATGAGCGATCGTAAGCAAGGCTTCATGTTCATTAGCATCTACGATTCAGCCGTAGCCAGAACCCTAGGCGATGTGGGCAAGCCTGTATGCCATCTGTATGCTGGTCTATTTTCTGGGTTCTTTACTTATCTGGTCAACAAAAAACTCGATTGTATTGAGATCCAGTGCTATTCCATGGGCGAAAATTACTGCAAATTTCTCCTAGGTGGTAACAATCGCATCGATGCAGCCGCTTTTTGGCTAAACGAAGGAGCGACTAGCCGCGACATTGAACGTCGGTTGCATGGCGGCGAGATGTTGAAGTAGATCGGGCAGTCAGGCCTGGATTTAGCCGCCCAAATTCCCCAGGGGCGAGATGTTGAAGTAGATCGGGCAATTTAGTTACCCAGAAGTCATGACCTTTGAGCAAATGCAAGCCCTAATCGGGCAGATGCTGGAAATACAGAGACAACTCCAAGAAAATCAACTGATCCATACGGCAGAGATGGCAGAAATCCGAGCCGTAGCCAATAGCAACGCCAGGGCAATCGAAGCCTTGGGCAACAAAGTCAGCAACCTAATCGAAATTGTGGGAGATTTTGCCGAAAGTACTAATACTCGTCTTAATCTGCTAGAAAATCAGTAGCCAACTAAGAGACCGCCATGACCTTTGAGCAAATGCAAGCCCTAATCGGGCAGATGCTGGAAGTACAGAGACAACTCCAAGAAAATCAACTGATCCATACGGCAGAGATGGCAGAAATTCGAGCCGTAGCCAATAGCAACGCCAGGGCAATCGAAGCCTTGGGTGAACGACAAGATGCCTACTATGCCAAAACCCAGACCCAACTACTAGAATTAATCCGCGTGGTGGGCTACATTGGCGATCGCACGGATCAGAGATTTGAGCAAGTTCAAGATCGCCTCAACAGGCTAGAAAACTAGGAAGAACCACGACCTTTTTAGAGATGGCAGAAATTCGAGCGATCGCCAATAGCAACGCCAGGGCAATCGTAGCCTAGGGCAACAAAGTCAGCCACCTATCTTTAGAAAACCGCCTGTACAAGGGTAAAATCAAGGTAATTCACCATCTCACCCACCATGGCAAAACCATTCAGACTTGGCAAACAGACCGTTGAGTACTTCTGGCAATCCGTCAACTGGGACAACATCGAGCAAGCAAGTAGCGATCAACCTGGTCTAACTTCAGTCAGTCAATACTTTGCTGGGATTCCCTGGTCAAATGTAGGAGTAAGTGCACCTAAAGTTGCGATCGCGCCCATGGCAGAAAAAGCTACCCTGGAAAACTTCCTAGATGATATTTCCCAGTTTTTTTAGATCGCTTGGTGGGTGTAGTGGAACCTCTAGGCGACACCCTTACTCGTTTAAGACTACCGATAGCTTTAAGTATTGTTAATCTTGAGCGATCGCTAACCCTAGTTGAACCAATTTGGTGTGAAATAAAGATGGATTTCTAAATATATGATAAATACTGGCCATGAACCCAGAATTTAAGGTGATGCTTGAGCAGGCTCAGGATCGCTACCTCAAAACCGAACAGCTAGCCCAGCTAGAAACTTACGTTGGCTCTATTCCTGATCGAGTCACTCTCTATCGTCTGTTACGCGATCGCGAGCTACCCATCCTGGAGTTAGTCGCCTTTAAGCTAGAAGCCGACTTAACAGATGCTGAGTCTAAGCAACTAGAAAACAGTATTAAATACCTATCATTGCTGCTGAGATATGGGGCGATGGCGATGCTGATGCAAGATCTAAGTTTAGTCAAACATCGCCTATTGGACTGGGTTAATCAAATAGTTACCCTCCAAGACAACCGCGAAATCTATCAGCAGGCCCAAACTTTACTAGAACAAGCCCTCACCAAGGAACTTAGCCGCCCACAACTAGACTTGCTCAAGCCATTTTTACCCCATTTATCTTAGATATACATATGATCTCAGTCGCCGAACTGCTCAGTCAGCCTAACCTCGCCGCCAACTACTTTAGTTATGACACCTACCTGCGTGGCGATCTAGAGATTGGCATTCTAGAAAATCGGCGCGGCGATCGCTTACTTGCTATCCCTGACACGCTGCTATCTGCCTTGTATGCCGGCGTAGAAAAAGAAACTGGGCAAGCCTCGCGTCTAGTGTTGGTCAACTGTGGCAAATGGTGGGGTAAAAATTTCTATAAAAGATTTTTAGATGCCGTCACTGACTACTACCAAGCTACCCTTAGCGAAATGGATATGGCCACATTTTTAGGCTGCCTCCAGGAATGCTGGAAAACCCACGGTTGGGGCAGAATCGACCTAGATGCCACCCACCAAAAGCGTGGTTTCCTCATGCTCAAAACCACTAATTCCCCCTATGCCAAGCCCTTAGAAACTGCCACCCGTCCAAGCTGTTATGTGGAAGCTGGCATTCTCACTGCTTTTTTTGCTAACCTCACTAGCCGTGACTTAGAAGCAGTGCAGATCTCTTGCGAATCCTTGGGGGCAGATTGTAATCGATTTGTGTTGGGTTTGAGCGATCGCTTACGTTCTGTGGATACCTTGATTGAAGAAGGGTTAGACTGGCAGGCGATCATGCAGCGCTTGCTCACTGACTAGGCAAAAAAATTCCCAAATACAGTCCCTCTCAAGTACAAAGCTCGATCAATGGCCAAAATACTACTAGTTGGAATTGGCGGTTTTGTGGGTTCAATTCTCCGCTACCTGGTCAGTAGCCATATTCAGCAATTCACCAAAGGCCTAGACTTTCCCTACGGCACGCTGGTCGTAAACTTGATCGGCTGTTTTTTGATTGGGCTACTTTCCGAGCTAATCTCCACGGATGAATCCCAGGCTTTAGTGCTGATCGGTTTTTTAGGTGGCTTTACCACTTTTTCGACTTTTAGTCATGAGAGTCTCAACCTCTTAGCAAATGGCAAGGGGAACCTAGCGCTGCTCAACATCAGCATTCAGGTGATTATGGGCATGGCAGCAGTTTGGTTAGGTCGGGCTGTATCGATGTCGAGATAACCTATGCTAGACTGTTCACATCACCCCAACTCAGTGACGGCGGGTGAGTTCAACTGTGAACTAATTGGGAGTCCAGCTAGTTCAGCAAAGAACCAATTTAGACGAGTTAAGGGTGGGATTTATCCCACTTTTTTATTTGAACTAAAATAACCCCTATCATGTTCTGGAATCAACCACCATGAGCCATCCTTTGATTCCGCAGATTAGCCCGATTGCTGAAACTGTAGCCGCCAGCCTGGGACTAGAAGTGCTGGAGGTTTATATTTATACTCACAAAAGTCCGGCAGTGGTCAGAGTAGATATTCGCAACCTCAATGCCCACACTGGTTTAGATGACTGTGAGCAGATGAGTCGCGCCCTAGAGACCGAACTAGATCGCCTGGAACTGATCCCCCATGCCTATGTGCTGGAAATTTCTAGCCCTGGCACCACTAGAACCCTGGTGAGCGATCGGGAATTCATTGCCTTTCGCGGCTTTAAGGTAAATGTCACTGGTCATACCCAAACCTGGCAAGGACAGCTAGTGAATCGCAGCCCAGATCTCCTAGTGCTTAGTCAAAAAGGGAAACTCTTACAAATTCCCTGGACAGAAATTGCCAAAGTCGAACTGGTTTAGACCAGCTTGTATAGGTCAAAAGTGCGTAATTCCTGGGGGCAGCCCCATTTAATTAGATTTTTAGGAGAACTCCAAATATATGTCTATTCTCAGTCTCAAAGGTTTAAGGGAAATGGTAGATGGCATCAGTAAAGAGCGCAATCTACCTGGCTCTGCGGTACAAGCTGCCCTGGCGGAAGCCCTACTCAAGGGCTATGAGCGCTTCCGCAAAACCTATCGTCCCCATGGCAGTAACTTTGATGAAGGTTATTTTGATAATTTTGATGTGGAATTAGACCTAGAAGAGGAAGGCTTTCGGGTATTGGCAACCAAAACCATTGTAGAGGAGGTCACTAGCCCCGATCATGAAATTGGTCTAGAGGAGGTGCGCGAGGTAGCTCCAGAGGCTCAAGCCGGTGGCACGGTAGTAGTTGATGTCACTCCAGAACAGTCGGGTGATTTTGGCCGCATGGCTGCAATTCAGACCAAGCAGGTATTAGCCCAAAAGTTGAGAGAGCAGCAACGCCGCCTGATTCAGGAAGAATTTCAAGATCTTGAAGGCACTATCCTATTTGGCAGGGTGTTGCGGGTGGAGAATAACTGTGTGATTTTGGAAGTGAATAGTGGTTATGGTCAGCCAGTGGAAGCTGAACTGCCAAAGCGAGAACAGTTGCCCAATGAGACAGCCCAGTATCGACCTGGCAATATGCTCAAGGTTTATCTCAAAAAAGTCTATGAGGGTTCCCGCAAAGGCCCTCAACTACTAGTTTCTCGCACCGATGCCGGCTTGGTGGTAAGCCTGTTTGATAAAGAAGTGCCAGAAATTGAAGATGAAATTGTGCGGATTGTGGCAGTGGCGCGGGAAGCCAGTCCGCCTTCGCGCTCGGTGGGGGCAAGAACTAAGATTGCAGTAGATACCCTGGAGCGGGATGTGGATCCAGTGGGAGCCTGTATTGGCGCGCGGGGTGCTAGGATTCAAGCAGTAGTAAATGAATTGCGCGGCGAAAAAATTGATGTGATTCGGTGGTCGCCAGATCCCGCTACCTATATTGCCAATTCCCTAAGTCCTGCCAAAATTAAGGAAGTACGGCTGATGAATGCGGATGAACGTCAAGCTCATGTACTGGTGCCAGAGGATCAGTTGAGTTTAGCAATCGGGCGGGAAGGGCAGAATGTGCGCCTGGCAGCTAGGCTGACTGGTTGGAAAATTGATATCAAGGAGATGTCTGGCTATGATCGTGACCTGGAGGATCAAAAAGCCCAAGCTGAGGCTGAGTTTATGCGTCAAAGGCGGGCTGAACTAGAAGCCCTGAAAGCCGAGGAGTTAGAAGCTGAAGAACTAGAGTTGACAGACGATCTGGCGGCTGAAGAGCTAGAAGTAGATCAAGTAGATGAGCTCCCGATTGAAGACTAAGCTAGAGCGTCGCTGTATAGCCTGTGGCAGCCTATTGACAAAGTCACAGCTTTGGCGGTTGGTACGCATGCCGAGTGGCAAGGTGGAAGTTGACCTAGGCGATCGCGATTTAATGGGACGATCTGCCTATGTTTGCCGTCACCAGACTTGCCTAGATCTAGCCCGTAAGAAGAAAGCCTGGGGGCGATCGCTGAAAACCGCTGTGGATCAGGAGCTACTCCAGCAGTTGCATCAGTTACAAGCTCAGCTGCACAATTAACTCATGGTCAAGCATTGGCAGAATATTCTTCTCAGCCTGGGGGCGGCGGGGCTAGCCTATCAACTAATTAGCCACTTCGGTAGCTGGGCTTTTGATCAGGCTAACTGGCGGATTCTGACTGATAACTGGCGAGGAATCCTGATCGGTCGCTATCCCATGGGCGCGGAATGGCGATTGTGGCTGGTCGGTGGAGTGATTGCCCTGGGGATGGTGGTGGTCAAAGTCATGCCTAAAATCTGGTGGCTTAACTTACTCCTAGTAGGCTTAATTTCAGGCGCGATCGGCTGGAGTCAACCTGGAGCTTGGCAGGGGTTATGGTTGAGTTTGGGGCTGACAATTGCTGGTCTAGGTGGCGCATTACCTCTGGGGATTGGCTTAGCCTGGGGTAGGCAGTCTAGTTTGCCAATACTGAAATGGTTAGCGATCGCGGTAATTGAATTGGTACGAGGAGTGCCTTTAATTGCCCTGCTATTTGTGGGACAGGTGATGCTACCCCTACTGTTACCGCTCGGCTGGCAATTAGATCGAACTCTCAGGGCGATCATTACCTTGAGCCTATTTGCTGCTGCCTATACTGCCGAAAATTTGCGCGGGGGACTACAATCGGTGCCTCGTTCCCAGTATGAAGCTGCTGCTGCCTTGGGGTTATCCAGTTTTACTACTATGACGCTGGTGGTTTTGCCCCAGGCTTGGCGGGCGGTACTACCAGCTTTAACCAACCAAACCATTGGCCTATTGATGGATACTGCCCTAGCTAGCCAAGTGGGTCTTTTGGAAATGACGGGGATGGCGCGATCACTTCTGGCCCAACCTCAAGCGATCGGACATTATGGCGAGGTCTATTTGGGCGTTGCCTTGATTTACTGGTTGATGGCAGGCACTATCTCCCACTTCAGCCGCCGCCTAGAGCAACAGCATAGGCTAAACGGGGAAGCGCCAACTGCTTCTGGTGAAGTAACTCCAAAGAGATCAGTAGATCAGGGCCATGGACATCGCCCGTGAGGGCGCAACGCAGGGGTTTCATGATCGCTCCTTTTTTCACGCCCAGTTGCTTGGGCACTTCTTTGAGGAGAGTTTCCAGATTGGGGTTAGTGCTGAGGGCTTGTTGTAAGCTCTGCAAAATAGGTTTCACTTCGGGCGATCGCAAAATTTCCTGCGCCGCTTCGGTATAGGTAGGGATTGGCACAAAGAAATACTCAGCGATCGCGATCGCATCTGTTAATTTCACCAAACTGGCAGCAATCAAATCCACAATCTCCAATAACCAAGGGCGATCGCTACAATCAAAGCCCGCACCTTGCCAAAAGGGGAGGATATATTCTAAGAGTTGTTCAGCCGTTAGACGATGGAGGTATTGGCTGTTGACCCAGTTCAATTTATCCCAATCGAATTTAGCTCCCGCCTTGTTCACCCGATTAAAGTCAAACATCTCTGCCGCTTCGCCAAGCGTAAACAGTTCTTGCCCCCCTGGTGCCGACCAGCCCAACAACACCATATAGTTGACAAAGGCTTGAGGCAGGTAACCCATCGCCCGAAATTCATCTACCGAAGTAGCACCATCCCGTTTAGAGATTTTTGCCCCCTGCTGGTTGAGAATCAGAGGTAAATGACCAAATTCTGGCATATCTGCCCCCAGAGCTTCGTAGAGCAGAATCTGTTTGGCGGTGTTGGCAATGTGATCTTCTCCTCTGATCACATGAGTAATTTCCATGTCAATGTCATCGATCACCACTGCAAAGTTATAGAGGGGCAAGCCAATTTTGCCCTGGTCATCTACCCTGGCAATCACCAGATCGCCGCCTAGATCCTTAGAATTCCACTGCACTTCCCCCCGCACTAGATCAAACCAAGCAATTTCCCTAGGCTCTTCAATTTTGAACCGAATTACTGGCTTGCGACCTTCAGCCCTATAGGCATTGCGTTCAGCTTTAGTGAGGTGGCGATGGCGGTTGTCATAGCGGGGTGCCAGTTTCTGAGCTTTTTGTTGTTCCCGCATCTGCTCTAGTTCCACCTCAGAACAGTAGCAGTAGTAGGCGAGGTCTTGATCCAGCAACATCTGTACCGCAGTCTGGTAGCGTTCTAGGCGCTGAGTCTGATAAAAAGGGCCTTCATCAAAATCAATGCCTAACCACTTCAGGCCGCTCAAAATATTCTCGGTAAATTCTGGGCGCGATCGCTCTTGATCCGTATCTTCAACCCTGAGGATAAATTTACCCTGCTGACGCTTGGCATAGAGCCAGTTGAAGAGAGCCGTGCGGGCAGTGCCAATATGGAGGTTACCTGTAGGACTAGGAGCTATTCTAACTTTAACTGACACTGGATCTTAAGTAATTCTGAAGAGTAATTTAGCCGCAAAGTTGACAGGCGCTAACTAATCTAACTTGCGGTGATGTGGGCATTTTAGCATAGGCGCAGAAACCCAGGATCTAGATATAAATTCCGCGCGATCGCTCTAAACCACAAAGTTCACCAGTTTGCCTGGCACAGCAATCACCTTCTTAATTTCTTTACCCTCCAAATATTTTTGGGCAGTTTCAGACTCGCGGGCGTAGGCTTCTAGGGCAGTTCGATCAGCCGTAGCAGGCACCTGAATATTGCCACGGGTTTTGCCGTTGATCTGAATTACCAGGGTGATCTGATCTAGAACCAAACAAGCGGGATCATAGGTCGGCCAAGGTTGGTGATGAATTGAGTCCCTAAATCCTAGCTGTTGCCACAACTCCTCGCTGAGGTGGGGGGCAAAGGGCGCCAGCAGTTGCACTAGGGTGGCGATCGCTTCTTGGTAGACCAGGGTGGTTTTGACCGGGCAGGCTTCCAGCGCATTACTCAACTTCATCAGTTCTGAGATCGCCGTGTTCAACTGATAATCCTGCTCTAGATCCTCAGTAATTTCTTTAATTGCCGTGTGGATAGCCCGCTGGAGTTCGGGCTGGGGCAGATCTTGGCTGGCTTTGCTCGGATTGACTTGCAAAAACTCGTAGGTTAAGCGCCACACTCGATTGAGGAATCTGGCTTGACCTTCCACATCCGCGTCAAACCATTCCAGATCTTTTTCCGGTGGAGCCTTGAACAGCACAAACATTCTAGCGGTATCCGCCCCATATTTTTCTAACACCGCCCCAGGAGTAACCCCATTGCCTTTAGATTTAGACATGGTGGTATAGCCCAACTTCAGAGGCTCGCCCGTTTGCGGATCGGTAGGATGGTCGCGATCGCTAATTTTGTCTAGGGCAATCCATTTATCCTTAGCGCCCTTATTGGGGTTGTAGTAAGTCAGTCCTTGCACCATGCCTTGGGTGAGCAGGCGTTTAAATGGCTCAGCAAAACTAAGCAGACCGCGATCGCGCAGCACCTTAGTAAAAAATCTGGAATAGAGCAAATGCAAAATGGCGTGTTCTACGCCGCCCACATATTGATCCACCGGCAGCCAATGATTCACTGCCTTGAGGTCAAAGGGCTGGGCTGGGTTACCAGGATCACTAAAGCGCAAAAAATACCAAGAAGAATCAATAAAAGTATCCATCGTGTCAGTTTCCCGCCGCGCCGGTTTACCACAATGGGGGCAAGGCACATTTACCCAGGTCTCTAGCTGCGCCAAGGGCGAACCACCCCGCCCCGTGAGTTCTACATCCAGGGGCAGTGCCACCGGCAGATCGGTTTTAGGTACCGGTACAATGCCACAATCAGCACAATGAATTACGGGAATAGGGCAGCCCCAGTAGCGTTGGCGAGAAATCAGCCAATCTCTGAGGCGATACTGCACCCTCGCTTTACCCCAGCCCTGTCGCTCGGCTAGGTGAATGATTTGGGCTTTGGCAATGGTAGAGTCCAAGCCATTAAACTCACCAGAGTTGATCATGATCCCCGGCTCAGTGTAGGCGGCTGCTAGTTGGCTCTCGCCAGGAGCTTGAATCACCACTTGAATCGGCAGATTATAGGCTTGGGCAAAGCTATAGTCTCGGCTATCATGGGCAGGCACTCCCATCACCGCACCAGTACCGTACTCTAGCAACACATAGTCGGCAATCCAGATCGGCACTTGGGTTTGATTAAAAGGATTAAGGGCATAGGCACCAGTAAATACCCCCTGTTTGGCTTGGTCATCGCTGGTTCTTTCTAGCTCAGTTTTTTGGGCAACTTGCGCCACAAATTGTTGGACTAGATCGGCTTGAGCTGGGCTAGTAATCTGGCTAACCAGGGGATGCTCAGGCGCCAGCACCAGATAGCTCACCCCATAAACCGTGTCCGGACGAGTAGTAAATACTTGGATCTGATCCGGCTGACCAATAATTCCAAAACTCAATTCTGCCCCAGTAGACTTGCCAATCCAGTTAGCCTGCATAGTCTTGACTCGCTCTGGCCAATGGTCTAACTGATCTAGATCCTGGAGTAGCTGCTCCGCATAGGCGGTGATTTGCAGAAACCATTGACGCAGCTTGCGCTTTTCGACGATCGCTCCCGACCGCCAAGAACGACCATCACTACCCACCTGCTCATTCGCCAATACCGTTTGATCCACTGGATCCCAGTTCACCGTGGCATCTTTCTGGTAGGCAAGCCCAGCAGCTAGAAATTCCAAAAACAGCGCCTGAGTCCAGCCGTAGTAGTTGGGCAAACAAGTGGCTAGTTCCCGCTCCCAGTCATAGGAAAGTCCAATCTGTTGCAATTGCGATCGCATTTGGGCAATATTACTTAAAGTCCAAGTGGCAGGACTAGTCTGGCGATCAATCGCCGCATTTTCAGCCGGGAGACCAAAGGCATCCCAACACATGGGGTGTAACACATCGTAGCCCTGGCGCCGCTTGAATCGGGCAATCACATCGGTGATCGTGTAGTTACGCACATGCCCCATATGCAGACTGCCCGAAGGATAGGGAAACATGGACAGCGCATAAAATTTGGGGCGATCGCTAATTTGCGGTGTACGATCTGAGTGGTTCTCTGCCCAAATTGCCTGCCACTTGGGTTCAATGGCGTGGGGGCTATATTTCGCTTCCATGGATAATTACGCAGTGCTAGTCTGTTTTAAGATACTC
Source organism: Pseudanabaenaceae cyanobacterium bins.68 (assembly GCA_033762795.1). Classification (GTDB taxonomy): domain Bacteria; phylum Cyanobacteriota; class Cyanobacteriia; order Pseudanabaenales; family Pseudanabaenaceae; genus JANRLH01. Next base: position 27,201 of record JANRLH010000062.1, on the reverse strand, counting down.
GAAAAACGGTCAAAGCTAACCAATCTTTAGCAACCATCCTATGCTCCCCAGTTCTGACCTTACCCTCTCTCAACAGCCAGTATTGATCGTGGATGACAACCCCACCAATCTCAGCTTGCTGTCCAAAGTGCTCAACCAAGCTGGCTTAGAAATTGCGATCGCCAACAATGGGGAATCAGCCTTGAGCGTGGCTGCTAACGAGCTACCGGCTTTGATCTTACTGGATGTAATGATGCCTGGCATTGATGGATTTGAGACCTGTCGGCGATTTAAAGCTAATCCTGCCACTGCCGCGGTGCCGATTATTTTTATGACCGCCCTGAATGAAATGATCAATAAGGTAAAGGGCTTTAATCTCGGCGCCGTGGATTACATCACTAAACCCTTTGAAGAAGAAGAAGTAATTGCCCGCGTAAAACTGCATTTGCAGCTATATAACTACGGTGCGCTGCTAGCCAAACAAAATCATGAACTCACCGAAGCGATCGCCCAACTGCAAACTGCCCAAAAGCAAATCATTGCCCAAGAAAAACTCGCATCTCTCGGCACCCTCACCGCCGGCGTTGCCCATGAACTCCGCAATCCCCTAAACTTTGTCAACAACTTTGCCTTGGGTTCCAGCGAACTCACCCAAGAACTGCAACTCGAACTGCAAAAGTTCAGCCACCTAATCCCTGCCGATAGCCAAACCTACATTATCGAGCTGCTCAAGGATCTCAAAGAAAATGCCCAATCAATTTGGGAACATGGCAATCGCGCCGAAAACATCATCAACAGCATGATGGAACACGCCCGCGCCGATAGCGGCAAGCACCAGCCAGTCGATCTCAACAGCCTCTTAGAACAGTCCGTATATCTGGCTTACCAGAGCAAGCGCAACCGCGATATGCAGTTTCACGTCACGCTCGAAAAAAGTTATGATCCTGATGTGAGTATGATCGAGGCGGTATCTGGTGACTTGACTAGAGCCTTCATCAACCTGGCTGATAACGCCTGTTATGCCCTTTACGTCAAGTATAAAGAATACAAACAAGAAAATCTAGCCTATAATCCTACCTTAGCGGTCAAAACCGAGCACCTTGGCGATCGCGTTCGCGTGAGTCTGCGTGACAATGGCATTGGTATCCCACCAGCAATTGTGGAAAAGGTATTCAACCCTTTTTTTACCACCAAACCAACGGGAGAGGGTACTGGCTTAGGTCTATCCCTCACCTATGACATTATTGTGGCGCAGCACCGAGGCAGCTTGGAATTAGATACTCAGTTGGGTGAATACACCGAATTTGTGATCACATTGCCGTATTTGTTTTTCGTGCAAGAGGCTGAACCAGCCTAGGGGCAACCAGTTTAGTAAGGATTGATCATTAGGGGGAAAGCTGAAAATGTCGGATTTAGAGATGCGCTCAACTGACAATGGGGCTGTAAATGCACAAGCCGATACACCAACCAGTACACCAAGCTCAGAAAAAATCCTAGTCTTGGTGGTAGATGATGAACCAGAAGTAGAACGACTCTTTCGCCAACGGTTTCGCCGTCAACTGCGCAATGCCGAATTTGACTTTGTGTTTGCCAATAATGGTCTCGATGCCCTCAGGATTTTGCGGGAGTCTTCTAATCAGATCTGCCTAGTGCTGACTGACATCAATATGCCAGAAATGGATGGTCTAACTCTGTTAAGCAAGCTACCAGAAATAGATCAGAATCTCAAAGCCGTGGTGGTATCTGCCTATGGGGATATCAAAAATATTCGCATTGCCATGAACCGAGGTGCCTTTGATTTTGTCACCAAGCCCATTGACTTTGAAGATCTAGAAATTACGATCAATAAGACCCTAAATTTTGTCAAGTTTGTGCGATCGCAGCAAGAACAGCTAGAGCAAGCGCAATCTAGCCTAATTCAATCGGAAAAAATGGCTTCTCTTGGGCAATTGATGGCAGGGGTCGCCCACGAAATCAAGAATCCGATCAACTTCATCCATAACAACATTTGCCCCGCTAGGGAATATGTAGACCTGCTCAATACCCAGCTAGAGCAGATCCAGTCCTATATCAGCGCCGATCAAGATCCCTTTGATCAGCCAGCGCCGCTTGAGGTCAACTGGCCAGAACTGGAGTTTATGCTCACTGATCTGCAAAAGATCTTGACAGGCATGGAAGTAGGCACGGAAATGCTGTTGGGAATTTCTGCTACCCTGCGCAACTTTGCCCGTAGTGATGACACTACCCCAACTAGCTGTAATTTGCACACTTGTATAGATACAGTACTGCTAATTCTATCCCATCGCCTCAAAGCCAGGGGAAGGTTCAAACAGATCAATGTGGTAAAAAATTATGGTGATATTCCTCTGATCAACTGTTACGCTGGTCAGATCAATCAAGTATTTATGAATATCCTAGCTAATAGCATTGATGCCCTCGAAGAGGCGATGACTGCTGATCCTATTCTGGTGCCAGAAATTAAGGTTACCACTACCCTGGCCCAACCAGATTATGTGCGGGTAATAATTGCCGACAATGGCACGGGCATGCCCCAGGATATTCAGCAGATGATCTTTGAGCCCTTGTTTACCACTAAGCCCAGTGGCAAGGGTACAGGTTTGGGGATGTCCATTAGCCGCGAAATAGTGGTGGAGCGGCACCGCGGCAAAATTAGCTGCACTTCTGAACTGGGCAAAGGTACGGAGTTTATGATTGATCTGCTTTTGAACTTGACTCCAGAAGTTTAGCTACTCTAGCTTGGTTGGCAATCAAAGGGATCTGTTAGGATTGGTAATAAATCAGGACTTACGCAGTCTGATTTGGGAAGTCCTGTAAAAAGGGAGTTTGAGGGCGAAGCCTACACCCCAATCAAATCTAATGTTTAAATATTGTCACTGATGAACTTTTGGGAAAGCCTGAACATGGCGGGTAAGACCCTATCTGCCAACCGCCTGCGTAGTGCCCTGACCATGCTGGGGATCGTGATTGGTAATGCTTCAGTAATCGCGATCGTGGGAGTGGGCGAAGGTACTCAGAAATACGCTGCCTCTCAGTTTCAATCCCTCGGCACTAATGTGATTTTTGTGATTGCCGGCAGTGATAATGCGCGCCGCAACACGATTGCCCCACCTAATCGTCTGGTGTGGTCAGATGCTCAAGCGATCGCTAGTCAAGTTCCTACCGTAGAAGCCGTAGCTCCCCAAATTAATGCCTCTGAGCTAGTAATTGCTGGCAATAGCACTGAGCGGGTCACCCTGGTGGGCACTACGCCAGAATATCAAACAGTCCGCAATGCTGAAACTTGTATTGGTCGATTTTTTGATCAGAATGCCCTGAAGCGTAGCACTCCTATAGTTGCCTTGGGCGCTGAAACTGCCAAAAAATTATTTCCTGGCTTTTATCCCAGTGCTACTGCCGATGCCTGCGACCCTCAAGGCGGCTCCCCCGTAGGCAAGCAAGTCAGGATCAAAGGCGCTAGCTATGAGGTGGCAGGGGTGATGTCTGCCAAGGGAGCTTTCCTTGGTACTAACCAAGATGACATTATTTTTATGCCGATCAGCACCATGACCAGTCGGCTGGTGGGACGGACTTCGCCCTATGGGGTGGGAATACAGGTAATCAACGTGTCGGCGAAGGGGGATATTCGCGATGCGGAGTTTCAGATTACCAACCTTCTACTACTGCGCCATGGTAATTTTGTGGTGCAGAACGGCGAAACTTTTACCATCCGCACCCAGAAAGATGCCCTACAAATTGTCGGCAACATTACCGGCGCTTTGACCCTAATGCTGGCAGCGATCGCTTGCATTTCTCTATTGGTGGGCGGCATCGGCATTATGAACATCATGCTGGTGTCGGTTACGGAACGCACCCAAGAAATCGGTCTGCGCAAAGCCCTAGGGGCTACTGAGCGGGATATTCTCAGTCAATTCATCATTGAAGCTGTGATCCTATCGGTGATTGGTGGGGCAATTGGCAGTAGCCTGGGTATTGGTGGAATTGTGATTATTTCTGCCCTTTCTCCCCTAGAAGCGGGCGTATCTGTGGGGGCGATCGCCATGTCAGTCAGTATTTCCGGCACGATTGGGTTGTTTTTCGGTGTGTTTCCAGCCCAGCAAGCCGCTAAGCTCGATCCGATTGTGGCGTTGCGTACAGCTTGATCATGAACTCTAATCCGGTAATTGCGCTCGCACATATCCATAAGGTTTATGGCAGTGGTGACACCCTAGTAAATGCGCTCCAGGACGTGAGTTTGAGGGTAGATGTTGGGGAATACTGTGCAATTATGGGCGCTTCTGGTTCAGGTAAATCTACGGTGATGAACATCATCGGTTGTCTAGATCGGCCGAGCGCTGGGGATTACTTTTTAGATGGCGAAAATGTAGCGCAACTGAGCAGCGATCGCTTAGCCCAAATTCGGAATCGTAAAATTGGTTTTGTGTTTCAGCAATATCACCTCCTGGCACAACTGAATGCCACCGAAAATGTGATGCTACCGATGGCCTACGCCAATGTTTCCCCTCAAGAAAGACAAGAACGGGCGATCGCTGCCCTCAAACAAGTGGGCATGGGTAACAGACTCACCAATCGTCCTAATCAACTCTCTGGCGGTCAACAGCAACGAGTCGCGATCGCTAGAGCCATAGTCAACCAGCCAGTCATGCTCTTGGCGGATGAACCCACAGGGGCCTTAGACTCCCGCACCACCCAAGAGGTGATCGATCTATTTGCGGAATTAAATCACCAGGGAATCACCGTGATTATGGTTACCCACGAATCTGAAGTCGCCCGGCATTCCCGCCGCATTATCTGGTTCCAAGACGGCAAGGTAATCCATGAAAATCTCAAACCTGAAGATTTGGGTCATGTGTTATGAATAGGCACAATCATCAAGCCACTTGGGAAACTTGAGAGATTTGCAGGGAATTGCCAAACACTAGTCTAGGATCAAGTCCAGCAATCTGTTGAAATTGGGCAGGTGTAATCTGAGTAGGAACTTGGGGATAATTCTCCCAACTTTGCAGTCGTCGATGCACATGTTCTAAGAATGGAATTCCCTTCACAGGAGGAATCTGCAACCAACTTGCCACTAAGGTTTCCACTAGAGCCAGTTCAATTTGGGCATAGGGATAGGCTAGCCATAACTCTTCCAGCAGATCCGCGAAGTCCTCAGGAGATTCGGTTAGATCTAGTTGATAACAATCGACAATGTATTTAATCCGCTGGCGACAAATCTGTTCCCAAAGTTCCATAATGAAATCAGTTTTTTTGCTCTGAGCCAATCTTATCACTAGGCATGGTGCGCGTATCTACTCAATTTTAGGTAGATTCTCTTATCGCACTTCAAATCTAGATTTAGGCCTGATGCGGTCTGATAGAGAAAGTGTGGCGAAAAGGAAGGTTGAGAACTGTACCCCACACCTCCCTAAAATCGGAGTTTTGCTGCACATTTACCTAACTCCTCCACTTCTTTTCTGGCATAAGAGGCAGATGATTTTGCTAAGCCCAGCATTTGCGGGCGAGGGGAGCGGGAATATGTCTGGGCGATCGCTCCCCAAATCCAGAGCAATATTTTCGCAGTCAAAAAATTCAACCAAGGGTTAAAATTAGGGCGTATTTAGATATAGATTTGCCATGGATGAATTGCTGGCGGTGCTAGAACTAGCTACAGATCAGGAGCTTGAGCAAATTGCCGAGATTTTGTTTCGCCGCAAATTTAATCCGCTCGATTATTTCAGGACACCTACAGTATCTGAGTTGCGCTGCCTCGACCGACAAGAATTATTAATCAAACTAGCAGATCGATTTTGTTTTTTGGCGGCTGATGGCCTGGCAGTGTTGAAAGGCAACACCAAATCAGTTAGCTACCGCCAAGTGCTTGAGCGCGTATGTGTTCATCTCAAAATCAAATTCACCTCCGATCAAGCGATCGCTTCTTTGGAATCTGAGCTATTTCTGCATTTACTCAGTCAGGCTTGGGAGAAATTACCCCCACCCCAGCGCGATCGCTTACACCAGTTAGTCACGCAGGATCAAGTGCAGGCAGTGGCAGGAGCCAGCAATCCCCTAGCTCTAGTACTCAAAGGTAGTAGCGCGATCGCGGTATCGACAATTGTGCGTCCCACTGTATTGAATCTACTCGCCAAACAGTTGGCTTGGCACCTGGCTACCTATCAGGCGAGTAAAGCAGCCCTGCAAGTGGGTAGCAATGCGATCGCTAATCGCGTCCAAGCTTATCTTGCCCACCGGGGGATCGTGGCAGTCGCCGCAAGATATGGTCTAGCCCGTACGGCGTTTGCGGTGATTACGCCGACCCTATGGGGAATTTTTTTAGCGGATTTAGGCTGGCGCGCGATCGCCGTCAACTATAGTCGAGTGATTCCAGTATTGTTTACCCTCGCCCAGATTCGCTTGCTGAGGGGTTAGCTGGAGGAATGGCTAAATTACCCTTAGCCCAAAATGTTCTGCCTCCTCCTCCCTGGTGGCAAAGGTTATACCATCACTGTCGAGACCAGTTTTTGCGTCCTAAACGCCTGGCGATCGCCGAGGCCGTCTTAATTGGTTTTGTCGCCGCGATCGCCGCCGTCCTGCTCAAACAGCTAGTAGGAATACTAGGCGCAGGCAGGGTTGCCCTAGCGGGCATTTATCCCGCCTGGTTAGTCTTGCCAGGCATTGGCGGCCTAGGAGGATTGACTGCAGGCTGGTTGATCGTGCATTTAGCCGCCGAAGCTTCTGGAAGTGGGATTCCCCAAGTCAAAGCTGCCCTAGCCTATGTCCCGATCGCCCTGAATTTTCGGGTAGGCTTAGCCAAGATGCTCGCTACGGTTGTTTCCCTGGCTTCAGGGTTTGCCCTTGGGCGGCAGGGGCCCACTGTCCAGATCAGTGCTGCTTTAGCTAATGGCCTGAGTAAGCTAGTTCCCACCTCACCGGAATACCAACGTCAATTAATTGCGGCTGGAGCCGCCGCCGGCCTAGCTGCCGGATTTAATGCGCCCTTGGCAGGGGTAATGTATGTGATCGAAGATCTGCTCCAAGATGTTTCTGGGCTTACCCCTAGCACGGCGATCATTGCCTCTTTGATTGGCGGTGTGATCTCACGCCAGTTGGGTGGGCAAAGCCTCAGGCTCGAAACCCTTTCCTCTAGCCAGTTTATGCCAGCCCAAATTCCCTACCTAGTAGTTTTGGGATTAGTGATCGGCTTAGTTGCTAGCCTGTTGCAATACCTGGTGATCACCAGCATCAAACTCAGTCGCCGCCACCTCAAGCTCAGCTTCCCCCTGCGAATGGCTGGAGCAGGTATAGCTTCGGGGTTGGTGATTGCCTTTTTGCCTAGCACTTTTCGAGACAGTACCGAGTTGCACCGATTTTTAGCGACGGGAGACGGCAGTTTTGGCTTTACGGCGATCGCTTTTGGGATTCGATTTTTGCTCACCCTCATTGCCTGTAGCGCCGAAGCCCCAGGCGGACTATTTTTCCCTAGCCTCGTATTTGGTGCTGCCTTAGGTTCCCTGGTAGGTAATGCTGAAGCCCTATTTGATCCGAACTGGATAGCCACTGACCTCTACGCCCTAGCAGGAATGGGGGCATTTTTTGGCGCTGTAGCTAGAGTACCAATTACTGCCATCCTAATCGTGTTTGAAATTACCGCCAATTTTAATTTGGTGTTGCCCCTGATGATCTGTAGCGTGATTGCCTACTTGGTTACAGGCCGATTGACCCCTATCCCGCTCTACACAGAACTACTAGCACTAAAAGGTATCAGCTTAGAGCCAGTCAATCAGACTAATGCCCTATGGACTAGCCTTACTGCTGAAGATGTAATGCAAACCCAGGTGGAGACCCTACCTAGTGACATGACCCTAGGGCAAGCCATGGTCAACTTTGCCCAATCCCATCATCGAGGCTTCCCCGTGGTAGAGCAAGCAAAATTGGTGGGTATTATTACTCAAGCTGACCTGGCTAAGGCTCAGGAGCGACAATTAGACTCCCAGGTTGCGATCGCGGCGCTTATGACCCCCAATCCTGTAACCGTAAAACCTACAGACAATCTTGCCCAAGTGCTGCACTTGCTCACACACCTCAAGCTATCTCGCCTACCAGTTCTAGATCATGGTCAACTGATCGGTATCATTACCCGCAGCGACATTCTCCGCGCCGAGGCAGCTAAACTTAAAATCCAAGACCGCAGTCTAGTGGGCAGCAGCTACCTGGTCTATCGCACCCAGAACCCTGCTGGTCGCCGCCCACGCCTATTACTTTGGCTTGATCAATCCGCTAATCAGGATCATTTGATCGAGCTAGCCCTCAACCTGGCTCGACATCAAGATCTAGATTTAGAATGTTTACAAACTCTGATCATTCCACTGCATAGCAATCCAGATGATATCCAGATCAACCTCGAACCCTGGCGATCGCGGTTAGAACAAATCACTCAGATCGGCAAAGGCTGGCAGGTAGCAGTTCACACCCAAATTCAAATTTGCCACCAAGCGATCGAACCCATGCTCCAAGTGATCAACCAGTACCGCATTCAACTGCTGATCATGGAATGGCAAAACCTCAGCCCGTTTGCTACCCAACTGTTTGGGGACTTAGTAACCGAACTGAATCAGCGCAGCAACTGTGGCTTAGTTCTGGTCAAATTTGCCCGCGATTATCCCTCGAACGCTTGGCAAAAGTGGCTAATCTCAGTAGCAGGCGGCCCCAACTCTACCTACGCCCTCAGTCTCCTGCCTGCTCTCCTAGGAGATCTAGTGCAACCTGAAGTAGCCCTCTGTCAAGTATTCAGCCCTAGTGACCCAGAGCATGACATTGAAGTCCTAGAAAATGGCAGAACTCTCCTCAGCCAACACCATCTAGAGCAAGTTGACTGTATCGCCCTTTGTGCAACTTCAGTGAGTGAAGCGATTCAAAATCTGGCCAATCAAACCGATTGTGATGTGGTGGTTCTGGGAGCTACCTGCGAAAGTATTGTGCATCAGATCTTGCAGGGTGACATTGCTAACGCGATCGCTCAAGACTCCAGCAGAGCCACAATTTTGGTGAAAAAACCAGGGATTTAGCTAAAAAATTTCTAATCATTTTAGGATTAGGAAGTGTTGTAAAAAGGAAGGCTGAGGGTTCTGTCTTCAAGTGGAGCGTAGCCCGACACCCCAATTAAACCTCAGGTTTTAACTCACGTTTGCGTAAGTCCTAATTGTATTGGTGCTCAACACCTTACGGTATCAGAGGTTTGATCGCATACTGAGTGTCTGAGTTTTAATCTGCACTGTAACTCATCCTTTTATTTGCCATACCAAGATTTGCGCCACTGCTGCATTTGAGCGATTTCGGCCTGTTGGGCAGAGAGAACCTCTTGGGCAATTTTTTTGATTTCAGGTCGCCTAGTTTTAGTTTGCACTTCCTTTGCCATCATTAATGCCGCCTGATGGTGGAGAATCATGGCATTGATAAACCGTAGATCGAAGTTAGCATCGGCCGTTCCTAAGTCTGCGCTCATCATCATTGCTTTTTTTTGAGAATCAGACATTGGCATCATGTGACCCATTTGTGAGTGCCATGCCATCGGCGTACTACCCACATTGGGGTACCAAGATTTGCGCCATTTCCCCATTTGGGTAATTTCTACTTCCTGGGTTCTGATGATTTCCTGAGCAAGTTTTTTAATCTCTGGACGTTGGGATTTCTGTAATGCCTCCTTTGCCATAGCGATCGCTCCTTGGTGGTGAGGAACCATACCATCAATAAAGCGCAGGTCAAGGTTAGCATCGGCGGCTCCAAGTTCCATGGACATTCCGCCCATGTCATGGTTCATTTTGCCCATTTGGGCGGATGAGTGCCATGTATTGATAGCCAGGGCGGTAGTTAGGGCGATGATTGTTAATGTAAAAGGCTTTAGTTTCATAAAATTGAGGTTGTGATCTTGGCAGTTTTAGCTTCACACAAGATTGTGAAATCAGGATGAAAGAATAGGATTTATGTGGTCTGATGACCAAAGTTAGCATTGTGCAATACCCAGATGATTTTTCCATAAACCAGTAAGGGCGGGAGTTGGTTGGGGGCATTGCCCCTAGGACTTCTACAGTTAGTTCTCTATCCCCTATTGCAATATTTTCATAGTTGGCTCAAACTATGGTTGAATTTGCTGTGAAGAAGTAATGCTCAAGATCTCGACTCTGCTACTAACCCAACTTGGGCATGGTCTGGGATTGACTGGAATGCTCGTGGCTCTGCCCTTCGTTCACCCCTTGGTTCAGCTTAGTCAAGAGGCACAGGCTGAAATTCTACCTGGCGATCGCCCTGGCATTAATACGATTAGACAATTAGCGGTAGCACCCATGGCGGATGGGGTGGAATTTAGTCTCGAATTTCAAACTGACGCACCAGTTAAGTTTACGAATGTTAGCCGTGGCAATACCCTGATTTTAGAGATCGCCAGCAGTCGGATCAGACTTAGGGATAACCAGGGCAGCTTTCATCGCAATGATCCTGCGCCTGGCATTGCCTCTGCCACCCTGTTACCCTTAGATCAAAACACTAGCCAACTGATTATCACAGGCAGCAATGGCAGTTTGAGTGGCAATGTCAGCACCAGTCCTAAGCGTCTCAGTTTTAAGGTGATCCCCAACCGACCTAATCCAGTTAAAGCTGATACTCCTGCGCCCCTGGCACCTGCCGCTTTACCCCAGCCAGTCCCACCTGTGGTTTCAGATTTGAGCGGAGCTAGCCTGGGGGTTATGCCCAATTTGATCAAACTTGGCACGAGCGATCGCATCCCCACCCTAGTTTTGCGGACTGCGCCTGTGCGAGATGTGTTGTCTTTATTGGCAATGACTGCGGGTTTAAATACGGTGTTTTTGGAGCCGAATGATCCCCCCCCTACCAATAACCCCAATCAGCCCCAAGAACAGTTTGAAAACAATATTTCCCTAGAAATTCGGAATGAATCAATCGAGAATGTATTTAACTACATCCTTCAGGTTGCCAAGCTCCAAGCCAAACTGGACGGCAAAACCATTTTGATTGGGCGGAATTTGCCCCCGGCGGCAAGGGGATTTATTGTGCGGACGGTACGGCTTAATCAACTCAAGGCTACCCAGCCGGAAACCCTGATCACCAATACCAGCAGTAGTGATGCCACCCTAGGCAGTGGCGGCACAGGTGCCAACAGCAGCAGCGTCACTAACAGCAAGATCAGCCGCACCTCAATTCTGTCCCAGAAAATTCCGATTAAGGGCGCGTTGCAAATCCTCGAAGAACTAGGGGCAAATGGCGGGGTTGGACAGTTCAATCCGCCGCCACCTGGTCGCCCTAGGGGGGTAAAGCCAGGGGAACAAGTATTTAACGGCATTCAAGTTTCGGCCGATAGCCGCACCAATGCGGTAACTTTGGTGGGTGACCCCAATCAAGTGCAACTAGCTACTGACTACCTGAAACAGCTTGATGTGCGTAAGCGTCAGGTATCGGTGAATGTCAAGATTGTGGAGGTGGAACTAAGTAAAAATGAGAATCTCGGCGCTAGTTTTTCCTTTGGCGTCAACGATAGCTTTTTTGCGGTGACTGGGGGGGAGGCAGCGGCTAACTTTGGTACGGTGAATCCTACCTTTGTGCCTAGACCTTCAGCGATCGCCCCCAATCCTGGCAGTTTATTTAGCCCTGATATTGTCCAGAATCCACTCAACTCAGGCGGTTTTGATGGCATTACGCGGCCATTTCAGTTTCCTAGTCAGTTTTTATTAAATTTACAGGCTCGCATTCTCAGTAATGATGCCAAGATTCTCACTGATCCGACCTTGATTGTGCAGGAGGGGAGTTCCTCTCAGGTCAATCTCACCACCCAGGTGTTTGCCGGCTTTCGCACGATCAATCAGCCAGGGCCAGGCAATACCGTGATCACTGTGTCAGACACTAGGGAGCCGATCGATGTGGGGGTGATCTTGAATATCAATGTGGAGCAAATTGATGATAATGGCTTTATCACCATGGCAGTGTCCCCAGAGGTGAGTTCTCCTGGCCAAACCATTACCGATCCATCCCGAAATAACCTTTTGATCCAGCAGCTAGTGAATCGGCGGCGCTTGGATACGGGTAACTTGCGTCTGCGCGATGGGCAAACCCTGGTATTGGCGGGAATTATTAGCGAATCCGATCGCACAGTTAATACGAAGACGCCAATTTTAGGCGATATTCCCCTGTTGGGAGCGCTGTTTAGAAGCACTACCAATGAAACCAAGCGCAATGAGGTGATTGTGTTAGTGACACCGAAGGTGATTGATTAGGCTAAACTTGAGGGTAGTTTATTGGGGTGATTATGGTGTCCACAACTCAAATTCAAGCCTTGATTTTGGCAGCGTTGCCAGGGGCTGAGGTTCAGGTATATGATCCCAACCAGGATGGGCAGCATTTTAGCGCCGTGGTAATTGCGCCCCAGTTTAGTGGGATTGCCATGGTTCAGCAGCATCGGTTAGTAAATGAGGCGTTGAAAACCCCTTTGGCAAGTGGCGAGATCCATGCTCTGCAACTGAAAACCTACAGTCCCGAACAGTGGCAGCAAAGTAATGTGCAGTTCGGTTAGAGGTTCCTGGGGAAATTATGCCGACCAGAATTTTTTTGTGTAATGAGCGGGAAGACCCAGAAATTCGGCAATACCTCCAGGAAGCAGAGGCGAGTATTGCGGCGGGGGAAGAATATTTAATTACTTGGAGTTGCGCTAATGTCACTTCCGTCCAGCCGGGCGATCGCGCTTTCTTGAAGCGGGTGGGCAGTAAGCCTAATGGCTATTTTGCGGCGGGCTATGTGGTGGCAGCCGAAAAACGCTATCAGCTCAGGTTACAGGATCGGCGATTTCAAAATCTCAGCGCTGCCTATGACTATGATTCTCGTCCTGGAAATTTTGTGATCTGGCTGGCTTGGGATAGCTGTGTGGATTTTGAGCTCCCCTTACGCACTGACCTGCTCAAGCGTAATCCCCAATTTGATGGGGCGCTGTTAGATCCCACTGCCGGCGGCGGAGTGTTGCGCCAACAGTATGCGCTGTTGTTGGAGCGGGAATGGCAAAACCATGGGGAAGAGATGGCTAAGCGCGATCGCGGCATCAGGCTGGTAGATGTTTGTATTGATCTGGGTCGGCAAAATAATCAGCAAAAAAATCACCCGCAAGCGATCGAGTATTACTGCCGTGCCTTGGATGTGCAGGGTGACTGTGTGAAGGCGTTTGTGGGTTTGGGGAATGCCTATCAGTCTTTGAATGACCATGCCCAGGCGATCGCTGATTATAGTGAAGCCCTGGCGATTGGTTCGGCCTACGATCGGGTGGTGTATGGGCGGCGGGGAATTTCCTACTATCACCTCCAAGCGTGGCAGGAAGCCCTATTGGACCTAGAGCGAGCCGTGCAGCTTAATCCCCAAAATAGCGAAGCCCATTTGTATCGAGGGATGACCTGCTTGAAGCTCAAACAGGTGGAGGCCGCGATCGCTAGTTTTGACCAGGCTTTGGCCCTCGATCCAGAACTAGATCAGGCCTTTTATTTTCGTGGCAGGGGCAGGTTCTATCGGCAAGAGTTTGAGGCGGCGATCGCTGATTTTAGTGCGGCTATTCACCTCAAGCCCGACCTGATTGAGAGCTATTACTACCGGGGCTTAGCCTACTCTAAACTAGATAATGGCAGTGATTTTTTGGCTTTGCAAGATTTGCGCCTGGCAGCCAAGATGTATAAGGGCAGAGATGACCTAGACCGCTATCTCAAGGTTAGAGACCTGATTGAGGTATTGACCCCAGTGGAGCCTGCTAGCGAGGAACTGATCCTCCCTGCCCAAACTCCCAGACTGTTGCCGCCAGAAACCCCTGAACTCAAACTGCCGGATTTGCCCCCTGAAATTGTGGTTACTGCCAACGCCGAGCCAGAGGTATCTTCGCCGCGCGATCGCCTCAAAGCTGCGGAAAAACAAGCGATTGACCTGGTAATCCAACACTACATCAGCCAGGGCTGGCAGGTAGAGCCAGCGGCGAATCCGCGCCTGGGGTTCAAATTTTCCTGTACTCAAGGCGATCAGCGCCAGGATATTGAGATTAAAGGATTGTTGGGGCAGGAAATTACTTTTTTAATTACCTCCAGGGAAGTCAGCCAGGCTAAGAGCAATCCCAATTTTGTGCTGTGGGTGGTGACTGCGTGCTTGGAGCAACCGCAATTACACCATTGGTCAGGGGCAGAGATGTTAGAGCGCTTTCAGCTTGACCCGATGAAATATCTGGCAATTTTGCAACCCGATCCCGTTTAGGGCTGCTAGCTAGGCTCAGCCTTAGTAGCGGTTTTGGGCAGTTCTTCTAGATCGGGACGATTGGCACTGTAGCGCAAAATGGCAGCGATCGCGTTAAGACGATTTTGCCAGGTGGAGATGCGGTAGGGCCGCTCCAGATTTTCTAGCCGTAACCAGTTGGGTAAGCCCAGGGTGAGTTTTTGCAGGCTGGACTTGGCAGCTTGTAGATTACCCCGATTCGGTCGGGTGGCAAGAGTTTCCAGGGATTTCTCTAAATTGTCAGCTTCTTTTTGAAAGGTGGCTAGGCTGCTGCCCCGTAACCAGAGGTTATCCTGACCTAGCAGGGTTTGCCATTCCCGCCGCAAGTCCCCATAGCGAATTTGTGCTGCCGCGATCGGTTGACGATAGGGTAGAACTCTAGTAGATTGGCTGGCTGGATTTTGCTTGAGAATATTGGCAAAACTTGATCTCAAATGCTCGGCGGCAAAGAGGGCATAGCCAGTGGAGGGCAGATCGCGCACGGCTTGAAGCTGATCCAGCAGTTCAAGGTCAGGCATATCCCGAATCAACACCCCAGGCAAAACCAAGACTGGGGCATTGGCAACCGTGTTAATCACTGGCTGGACATGTTGGCGCACAAATCTGCTGGTTTCTGGCACATAGGTCATCGGCACTAGCAGATCTAACTGCCCCTTGGCAACCCAAGTTTCCCAGTTTTGTTGCAAGCGATTGAAGCGACGCAGGGACTCCCAGGGGAAGACGGCGGCGGAAATAATCAGGCGGGGCTTCAGTTGTCGCAGTTCACTATGGACGCGGCTGACTAGATCATTGACCTGTTGCACCCGAAACTGAGTCCAAATCCACCACAGGGAGCGATCGTTGGGGCTAATTTGAGTGGGATCTAGCCCCGTGAGTTGTTTAAATTTTTGTCTGCTTGCTGTGCCGTAGCCCTGCTCTTGTCCTGGCTCTTGGCGGGGATAGCGAATGTAGTCTAGTTGTAGACCATCCACGTCGTATTTAGTAATGATCTCGCGGTAGAGTCTCAGCAGGTAGGCTTGCACTTCAGGGTTAGCCGGATCGACAAAGGGTTTACCTTCGGGCGCAAAGATGTTGCCGTTTTGATCGCGGTTTGCCCACTGGGGGAAGGCTTCTAACACTGGCCCCACATAGGTAGCGGGTTTGCCAACTAGGGCGTTATGGCGGCGATTACCTACCCCATAGACCCACACCCAGGCGTGAATTTCCATACGGCGCTCTTTGGCCAGTTTAACCGCGATCGCTAACGGATCCCAATGGCGGGTGAGGGGGTTTTGCTGGGGGGCCACCCGACTAGGATAAATGGTGTAGCCAGCATTGACAGTTTCAATAAATACGGTGTTGACGTTGCTTGCTGCCATGCGCTCAAAAATCCGAGTTAGCCCCTGTTCTGAGCCGGCGGCCACAATTGTGCCCCGATCAAGCCAAATTGCTCTCACCTCTGGCAGGGCAGTGAGTGGTTCAGTGGGGTAATCCTTCCAGAGACCTTGGCGAATTTGTTGCCAGGTTTGGCGCACTTCCCGATAGCGACCCGCCCGAATCAGATTGGGCATATCCTTGAGAAATTGCTGGGCAGTAGCGATCGCCTGGGATTGGGCAGTTAAGTTGCGGCGACTGCTGCCCGCTTCTGCCTTAGCACGGTTGACAGCACTGTCTACTCTACCCAGCAGATCTTGTAGTTCCTGGCGCATGGAAAGGGCTTCGAGCGGATAAATAGTCCGATCTTGCAAATCTTGTAAGGTTTCGCTAGGCACTACCAGGGGATCGTCATCAATGCGGGTTTGCGCTCTAGTCGGCACATTGGCTTGCACTGGGATAGCTTGCGCCAATGGGGGGCTGGTAGCACTGAGTAGAGTGATGAACAGGGAGCAAAGGGTTAGCGATCGCATTGCAGTATTTCTGGGAAGCAAAAAATAACGGGTGGAGTGGAGTTACCTAGGTTAGTTTAAGGGGATTTATCTCAAGTGCAGAATTATTTTGCCCGCGCCTAGACTAATTCACTGATCGGAAACCGATCAATTAGAGCGATCGCTTGACGGGCAGATTGATACAGGGACTCGGACAGATTGGGCACATGGGGAATTTGACATAAGAAATCCAGGGTACGGCGCAGAATGCGCACGATATCCCCTTCATCCAGACTAGAGTGGCTGCATAGGTCTAGCCATTCTACCCCTAGCGCCCATTGTTCAGCCAGGGGCGAGAGTTCATATTCTAGCCACACAGGAATCAAGACATCGTAGCGTTTTTGAATCCGAAAGATCTGATGGCGCGTGTGCCTGAGTTGATCTAAGATTTCTTCTACTACTGGGGAAAGCCCATAGTCTACCCAGCTATCGGGACGGCTATTTTCGGTCACCAGGGCGGCGCAAACCGTAGCTAAATGATGGGGAGCCAGTTGATCTAGGTCACCGCTGGCGATCGCTAACCCCAGCCAAAGTTCATTATCTCCCCGAATAGCCGAGACCGATTCGCCCAGGTCAGTGGGTTGCAGTTGGGGGCGATCAGGATCTCCTGCCCATTCTAGGCAGTTAAATTCTCGCAATACCTCGACTAGGGCAATAAATTCATCCCACCTTTGTAATCTCCTCTGATCTAGGGTGGTGCGTTTGAACTCTAGCTCTTTATGCAGTTGCTCTAGCTTGCGGCTTTTTTTGATGATGCTACTTTTATCTTGCCAGTTTGCCACTGGGTGGGCGGCAATTTCGGCTTCTAGGGCTTGCACTCGTTGGAGTTGGGTCAGCACTTCAGGCGCAGGCTTGGCAGAGCTTAAACTGGGAATCTGGGCAGCGATCGCGCCCATATTTAAGTCGGTTTTGAGCATGGCTCCCCGCTTCAGTTCTAGTTCGTCAGGATAGGTGAGCGGCTGCCCCCAGGGTTTTTCCTCTAGATCTAGGACTTCCTTATGGGAGATCACATGCCAGTAGCGATCGCAGCCCAGACAGATTAACCAAGGGATCTGACCTGAGCCTGGTACCCTATCCACGATCACGCCACTCACCACCGTGCCTTTGCTAGATTTAAATAGAGCTAGAGTACGATTTTCTACCAGCAGCAGCCGCGCGGCTAGGGCAGTCAGACGCTGTTCTTCGGCTTGCTCCGAGAGATATTTCAGGGCAGTTTTTTCCTGGCGCAGGCGCTCCCGCAGCTTTTCAAAGGCTTGGAACTGAGCCATGTCTACTTGATCTAGCTCTTGGCCCAGGCGACTAATTTCCCTACTGATTAGTTCTAGGTTTTGGCTTTGGGGTTCTAGCACCAAATTAGACAGGTATTGACCGAAACTGCGCTCCACTAGATCCCGAGATTTTTCTAAGCTGTGAGTGAGTAAGAGGTTCAGCACCATGCCATAGCTGGGCGTAAACTGACTGACCAAGGGATCAGCCGGCTGGGTAGCCAAGTCAGCCGCTTCTTCTGCCCCTTCGTAGCGGGTCTGCACCGTCACCACATGACCAATTAGATCCATTCCCCGCCGACCTGCCCGACCTGCCATTTGCAAAAACTCTGAGGCCTTGAGCCGGCGATGCCCCACATCTGTGCGCTTGGAAATACTAGAAATCACCGTGGTACGCGCCGGCATATTAATTCCAGCCGCTAGGGTCTCGGTAGCGAATACCACTTTGACCAATCCCTGTTGAAATAGCTCCTCGACTAAGCCTTTCCAGGCGGGCAAGATCCCCGCATGATGAGCGGCAATCCCCCGATAGAGGGCTTGGACATAGTTAGTTCTGCCGACTTCCGGGTTACTCGCCAAAAAATTATCGATCTGGGTGCGCAGCTTGGTAGATTCTGCCTGATCCACTAGGGTCATCCCTTCTAGTTCAGCGATCGCCTGATCACAACCGCGCCGACTAAAAATGAAATAAATGGCAGGCAGCATATCCCGATTTTGTAACTGGGAAACCACTGCACCAATGGTGGGAATTAAAGGCTTAGGTACTCCACTTTTAGCAGCCACATGCTTAGGTAACTTGTGGGCAATCTTGGCGCGGGAACCTGCCGCCCGCAATTTGGGGTTGAGGCGCTGATGCTGGTCATCGAGGAGCGGGAATAATCCCTTTTGATTGCAAAAATAAAACTTGAGCGGCACTGGCCGAAAATCCGAATAGATCAGTTCAGTGCTGCCATGCACCCGATCAATCCAATCCGTGAGTTGTTGGCTATTGGCGACTGTAGCTGAAAGCGCAACCAGTTGAACTTCGGCAGGGCAGTAGATGATCGATTCTTCCCATACTGTACCCCGCTGGCTATCGTTCATGTAGTGGCATTCGTCTAAAACCACTGTCTGAAGCCCTTCGAGCGAAGTACCCACTTCACCAATTGGTGTGCCGTAGAGCATATTCCGAAAAATCTCAGTGGTCATCACCACAATTGGCGCATCGCGGTTGATCGAAATATCACCAGTGAGTAGACCTACTTGATCATGACCAAAGCGATCGCGAAAATCCCGCAGCTTCTGATTTGATAGAGCTTTGAGCGGCGTGGTGTAAAATACCCTGGAGTTGCTGTTAAGGGCGCGATAGATCGCAAACTCCCCAATCAAAGTTTTGCCTGAGCCAGTCGGGGCGCACACTACCACCGACCTGTTAGCGTTGAGGGCAGCGATCGCCTCTAACTGGAAGTCATCTAAGCTAAAGGGAAAAAGTGTGGTCGGATCTAGAAAAGTAGTCACCCAATTTGCGCCAGATGTTTAGTTCACATCATACTCCTAGGTGGTTCAGTTCTGGGGCATTCTTGCTACTTGGATTAATTCTGGGAACGCCAGCGATCGCGCAAACTAAATGTCCTAGTCAATTGCCCGACCTAGCTGCCAGGCTCACCCAAGATTTGCCAGATTACCTCAACCGCACCTACAGCCGCCATCGACTCCATCGCCAAGCGATCGTTGCTAGTTTTGCTGAACTACAGCCTCTGCCAATTAGCAGATTAAGCGACACCGCCGATCTAGTGGAGCAGATTTTTGTCACGGTACGCTCTAGTGTTCCTGGTCAAGTGCAAACTTCAGATACCGCCTACTGGCTATTTGTGGTACAAACCAAATATGGCTGGCGTTTAGTGATGGCTTGGCAACGGGTAGGCAAGACCATGCCCCAAGATGTCAGTAATGGCGCGATCGCTCATGCAGTAACAACCTGGCTCCAGGATCAATGCCCCAGAATAATCAACCGCAATTAACCCCAAAATCTCCCTCACGCTCACAGTATGCTGAAACTCTATTGCCTCTTGTCCCTTGGATTTGTCTATGGTTTAGTAGTTGGCCCAGTAGCTGCCGAATCTAGCCTATATTCGATCCAGATTAGCCGTCCTAGCTGTAGCTGTAGTCTGCCTCAAACCACGGAATTGAGCGAAGATCAGCTATTCCAACTCAAGCAAGTATGGCTAAATGATGATCGAATTGGTGATTTGGCCATTTCCCGCTATGGCTGTGATTGCTCTAACTGTCGCATCGCGATCGCAACCAAAGAGCTACCTAATGGGCTTAACTAAAATCCAGATCAACTAATCCTTGAGTTGGTACAATAATTAGCGTTAAATGTAATTGTTTAAAAATAATTTAAAAGGACAAAATTTATGGCAGGTACTACAGGTGAAAGACCCTTTGGTGACATTATCACCAGCGTGCGCTACTGGGTGATCCACAGTTTAACTATCCCCGCCCTATTCCTAGCTGGCTGGCTGTTTGTTAGCACTGGTCTAGCCTATGATATCTTTGGCACACCGCGCCCCAACGAATACTACAATCCGCAAGCGCAAGAAGCGCCGATTTTGCAGGATCGATTTGACAATACTCAAACTTTGCCCCGCTAATCTAGTCTAGTCAGTTTGACAATACCCAAACCCTGACTCGCTAATTTAGCTTGTTGGTCTTTCCTTTTATTTTACTTGTTATTTTAGTTGTATAAGCCAGGCTTCCATCTATGTCTAACCCTAATCAACCAGTTACCTATCCAGTATTTACCTTTCGTTGGCTAGCAATTCATACCCTGGGCGTACCTAGTGTATTTTTTGTGGGTGCGATCGCAGCCATGCAGTTCCTCTCTCGTTAGTTATCCCATTCCCCAATTAATCATGGCACCCAAAAACCCTAATTCCCAACCCGTAGAGCTAAATCGTACTTCCCTCTACCTTGGCCTGTTGTTGATCTTTGTAACTGTATTGCTATTCTCTAGCTACTTCTTCAACTAAATTTCCTAGTAATATTTGTCAACATTTGGAGTTTTCTCATGTTTAAAAATGGACGTATTCCGCTGTGGCTAGTCGCTACAGTAGCGGGAATTGCTGCCCTCTCTGTGCTTGGTCTATTCTTCTACGGTTCTTACGTTGGCATTGGCTCCGCTCGCTAGACTTAGCTTTTAATGCTTTCAATTTTGATCTAACTTGGGGAAGCTTCGGCTATCCCCTTTTGATTTTGGAAGCCAAAAAAAGCTCCCAGTTTCTGCCCCAATGTGGATAAGAAGACTGGAAGCCGAACTAATGCTAACTAGGAATTAAGAGAGAGATAAGCTTACGCCCTCAAACGCCCTTTTGACAACAGTTTAGGTGTTAGTAATCGTAATCACCGCCGCCACCTGCTGGAGTAGCTGCTTTCTCTTCAGGCTTGTCTACCACAATACATTCAGTGGTGAGAATCATGCCAGCGATCGAAGCCGCGTTTTGCAGGGCTGAACGGGTCACCTTTGCAGGGTCAACAATTCCAGCCGCAAACATATCTTCAAATTCACCGGTCATGGCGTTGAAGCCAGTATTGAAATCTTTCTCTTTCACTCGCTCAGCAATCACCGCACCGTTAAAACCAGCATTCTCAGCGATTCGCTTCACTGGCGCAGTTAATGCCTTAGTGACAATCTTAGCGCCAATTAGCTCTTCACCCTTGAGATTAGCATTAGCCCAGACTTCGAGTTCAGGCGCTAGATGAGCATAGGTAGTACCGCCACCAGGCACAATTCCTTCCTCTACTGCTGCCTTAGTAGCATTGATGGCATCTTCGAGGCGGAACTTCCGATCCTTCATCTCAGTCTCAGTGGCTGCTCCGACTTTAATCACAGCTACGCCACCCGCTAGCTTGGCTAGACGCTCCTGCAACTTCTCCTTATCAAAGGAAGATTCGGTTTCTTCCATTTGACGGCGAATTTGTTCGCAGCGAGCCTTAACTTGAGCTTCATTACCTTCAGCAACAATTGTGGTGCTGTCCTTGGTAATCGTAACGCGGCGAGCCTTGCCCAGAGATTCGAGTTTGACGCTATCTAAACGCAAGCCAGCATCTTCAGTGATCAATTGACCACCAGTGAGTACAGCGATGTCTTCGAGCATGGCCTTACGGCGATCGCCAAAACCAGGTGCTTTAACCGCAGCAACATTGAGTACACCACGGAGTCGATTCACCACTAGCGTAGCAAGGGCTTCTTTTTCGATATCTTCGGCAATAATCAATAGGGGACGACTAGAGCGCGCCACCTGTTCTAGCACAGGTACGAGGTCTTGCACCACGCCAATTTTCTTGTCAGTGATGAGAATTAGCGGCTCTTCAAGGCTAGCTTCCATCCGCTCTGAATCAGTGACAAAATAAGGAGAGATGTAGCCTTTATCAAAGCGCATTCCTTCGGTAATCTCTAGCTCGGTTTCCATGGACTTGCCTTCTTCAAGAGAAATCACTCCCTCTTTGCCAACTTTGTCCATTGCTGCCGCAATCATCTCGCCCACTTTCTCATCGTTACCAGCGGAGATTGTACCTACTTGGGCGATCGCGTTGGAAGACTCTACCGAACGAGAATGAGCCGCAATTTTTTCCACCAGGAAACTAGTAGCTCGGTCTACCCCACGCTTGAGGGCGATCGCGTTAGCTCCTGCCGCCACATTGCGCAAACCTTCTTTCACAATTGCATGGGCAAGCACAGTTGCAGTAGTAGTGCCGTCTCCAGCCGCATCATTGGTCTTGGAAGCAGCTTGACGAATCAGCGCTACGCCAGTGTTTTCCACGTGATCTTCCAATTCAATCTCTTTAGCGATAGTTACACCATCATTGATGATCTGGGGAGCACCAAATTTTTTCTCTAGTACCACATTTCTCCCCTTGGGACCTAGGGTAACTGCTACAGCTTCGGCCAGGATATCCATCCCACGCTCTAAAGCCCGTCTTGCATCTTCGTTATAAATGATTCGCTTAGCCATAATGTTTACTCTCTGAGATTTACTGTTATTTAGTGTGTGGATTTGTTTTCTGGATTTGGAATACCGAAATAGATCGAGAATGAAAATCTAGGCAACTACGGCGAGAATATCTTTCTCATTTAAAAGCACGTAGTCATCACTGCCTATATTGATTTCGGTGCCAGCGTATTTGGAATACAAAACGCGATCGCCGACCTTGACATCGAGGGGCTGACGCTCACCCTGATCGTTCAACTTACCTGGGCCCACTGCGGCAATTTCACCGATTTGGGGTTTTTCCTTAGCGGTGTCGGGTAGGTAAATACCGCCAGCGGTTTTCTCTTCTTTTTCGCTGATTTTAATGAATACACGATCAGCTAAAGGCTTTACTGTGGTTACGTTTAGAGTTGTTGCTGCCATATTTTCCTCTAGGTTACTCTTACTTACAATTAAGAATGAGCTTTGGTGATTTAGATTTAGCACTCCAGTGCTTCGAGTGCTAATTTAGTCGAAACTAGTTTCCTTAAGCCAGTACGGGTTACCGAACTGTGGTAGCTTAATTGGGGGAGCTTTGGCTCTATAGGCTTGATTTTAAAGCTTCTAAACATCATATTTTGGTTAAGGTTCAATGACCGCCCTTGCGCAATTGTTTAATCAGTTTGAGATCGTTAGCGATCCAGAACCTTTAGCTAAAATTTCAGAGGACTATTTTCGCTTTAGCCCTATTTTGGCTGAGATCTTGACGGGCAAGCGGGCTGCTCTAGGGATTTTACCCAGTAGTGAAGCTGAAGTACTAGCGATCGCTCAAATTTGTGTAGCCCATCGCCTACCGATTACGGTGCGGGGAAGCGGTACAGGCAACTATGGTCAAGCGGTGCCATTACAGGGAGGAGTGGTAATCGATCTATCTAAACTTCAGCAAATTCCACTAATTAAACCAGGGCTGGTTGGTACGGAGCCAGGTGTAAAGCTAGGGAAATTGGAACGGGCGGCTAGAGAGATCAACTGGGAATTGAGAATGATTCCTTCAACTTTCCGTACCGCCACAGTTGGTGGATTTATTGCTGGAGGGAGTGGCGGCATTGGTTCAATTCTCTATGGTCAACTGCGCGATCGCGGCAATCTCAAGGCAGCTAGGGTAGTAACTTTAGAAGACCACCCTCAAATCATAGAACTGCGTGGCGATCGCGTCCAAAGTATTAATCATGCCTATGGCACTAATGGTATTATTACTTACCTGGAATTGCCTTTAGCCCCTGCCTATGAATGGGCAGAGGTAGTAGTAGAATTTGCAGATTTCTCGGTCGCCATGGAGTTTGGCATGGCTTTGGGCAAAGCCGATGGAATCATAAAGCGGATGATTAGTATCCATCAGCACCCAATTCCCAGCTTTTTTACCGCCTTGCGTAGCTTTCTGCATGCCCAGCACTGCCTATTGGTGTTAGTGAATCAAGCGGATCTAAAATCTTTGATTGATTTGGTGAATGAATATGGAGGCTTAATCTGTTACCAAAAATCCGCGATCGAAGCTGGCAAAGGTGCGAGTTTAATTGAATATAGCTGGAATCACACCACCCTTCATGCCCGTAATGCTGACTCCAACTGGACTTATCTCCAAAGTATATTCCCTGATCTCAAAACCATTGAGCAGATGATCAGATATTTTGGCGGCGAGATCTTAATGCACTTAGAATTAATTCGTCTGAATGGTGAAGTAGTGCCTGCGGCAATTCAGTTGGTCAAGTTTACTACTGCCGCCAGAATGAATCAAATCATTGAATTCCATGAGCAACATGGAGTGCTGATTGCTAATCCTCACACCTACCTATTAGAAGACGGCGGCATGAAGCAGGTAAATTATGATCAACTCAGGTTCAAGCAACAGGTAGACCCTTACGGTCTATGTAACCCTGGTAAAATGCGAGCATTTCTTGACCATTAATTAAGCTGCGTAAGTTCTGACGCTTTTGTGAAGGTCAATTCCCCCTAGCCGGGGATAGGGAAATCAAAACCCTTGGTTGGATACATCTTGGCTCGGTTTAGGACGTTGCATAATACCAAGATGATTTTGCCAACCTCAGCATTTCAGGACTTACGCAGAGGAAGGAGAAATAGAATTCAGCAAGATAGACTACTGCCACTACCTAATAGCAACTCAAGCCAACTACACCATCACAAATATGGCAGACCACTGCCAGTGGATTCACGACTGGATCAATCGTATGACTTACGCAAAGGTGCCCTAAAATCCTGGCTTTAAGTGGGGTGTGGGGTTCCACTTGAGGGCAAAGCCCTCAGACTCCCTTTTTACCACAGTTCCCAAATTAGGCTGGGTAAGTCCTGCAAGTAATCAAGGAAGTTTGAGCATTCCCTAGCCCCAGGCTCTCTGTAATCTCCAAGGTTCTAATTTCTCAGACTACCAATCAGACGCTTTGGGATCATCCTTTTGCCATATTTCCAGTTCGCGCTCTTCTAAATAGAGAATTCCATCCCTAATCTGCGCTTCTGTGCCTTCCAACTCTAAGTTAAACCAGCCATCTCCCTGATTTTCACCTAACACTGCCGCTGTAATGTTTACCACTAAGCCAAAATTTGAAACTAGATGGGAAATTACCGGTTCGCGGTGGATTCGTTCTGGTACGCGCATGGTAATTGAGACTCTGACCGAAGATTGATCAAGATTATTGATATCAGGCATTGATGACTGTTCCATGTGTTTAATTAAGGATGGATTCAACTGAATCGAATTTTGAGGTAATCATCTTCCATTTTGGCACCAGATGGTTGCAAAAGCGATAGTGCTTGAGGTAGTACCAAGTTGCGGCGGTGATTGCCAATCCGAATGTTCAACTCGTCCCCAGTTTTGGTTAGCTCCACCTTTTCTTTCGGTACTCCAGGCAAGTAAAGCTCAAGGCGGTATTGATCCTGCTCTTGAACTACTTTCAGAGTCACTTCTTTGTAATAGACTTGAGTCGGATCTTCATCTCCATAGAGGGTCTGTTTTAATCGCTCTAGGGCAGCAATGCCACACATCTCTTCTGCATAGAGCGGCACTTTCTTTACTGGTAAAGGATGAAAATCCGTGTAAATCTGTTCGCAGTATTGGCGTTGAGACTCTTTCCAAGCCCGAAAGAAGTCATCCTGCACTTGATCTGGAATAATTCGATTGGCAATTACCAAATCTGTAGCCACGTTATACAAGCTCAAATAGGAGTGAGCCCGCAGAGATTCTTTGATCACCATCTTTTCTGGGTTAGTCACCAGGCGCACCGTGGTAGTTGAGTTATCGGTGAGAATTTTTTCTAGGACTTCCAACTGCTCATAAAACTCATAGGGTGCATCCATTACTGCTTGATCGGGTAAAGAGAAGCCAGCGATCGGGCGAAATAGAGGTTCCACAATTGGGCGAAATAGTTGCGCCATCCCCTGTAGCGGTTTATAAAACTTGCGCATATACCAGCCTGCCACTTCAGGCAAAGATAACAAGCGCAGAGCAGTGCCAGTTGGCGCAGAGTCAATGATTAACACGTCAAACTCTCGCTCATCACAGTGGCGCTTTACCCGTACTAATCCAAAAATCTCATCCATGCCTGGCAAAATCGCTAATTCTTCTGCCTGCACTCCATCTAGCCCTCTGGCTTGCAAGACTTCGCTAATGTAGCGTTTGACTGCTCCCCAGTTGCCTTCCAGTTCTCGCAGGGCGTCCAACTCTGCACCCCACAAATTTGTCCTTACTAATCGAGGATCATGACCTAGCTCCAGATCAAAGCTGTCAGCAAGGGAATGAGCGGGGTCGGTACTCAGCACCAAGGTTTTGTAGCCTAGTTCGGCACAACGCAAGCCTGTAGCTGCTGCTACGGAAGTTTTGCCCACCCCGCCTTTACCAGTCATTAAAATAATTCTCATGCTATTGACAGTTCATTTTTTAGAATAAATTGATTTAAGTAAAACCATGGTCTGACTAGAGCAGAGTTAAGTTGAAAACCTTGGACTAGCAAACTTGTGCTCCTATCCTTTTACTATTTCAAAGTTACTGATGCTCACCTAGGAGTTTTGGGATGAATAAATGTTAAGAATTTTATTGCCAGATAAATCATAGCTTAGGTCAGTCCAAAAAGCAGCATAGCTAAAATTCAGCCCTAGAACCAGAACCAGGTTTAAAAACCCATTTACCTGGAGTGCAAAAGTGTAAAGAAATTCTAGGGAGCTAGCAATAAAAGTTTAGGAACATGGAGTGATTTGCTGATTGAATTGCCGCAAAATTAACCTGAGCAATGCAAGAATCAGCGATCAGACTGTTGGCAATTTAACGAAATCGCAATATTTGGATTAAACGAATCAGATTATTTCTTAATATCAATTGTCATGGGATGGTGATAATGTAGCTTCATATCAATATTTTCCAATTTTATTTTTGTTTTCAGCCGACTATAAAAAATCCCAAATTATTTAGTTTTTCCCAGGAGTTTAAAATGATGATTGAAAATGTGAGAGTTAAGCCCGAAACTCGGAATCACAAGGGTACATATATTTTAGAAGCAAGCTATAAGCTGGTAGAGATCGATCAAAATGGCTGGGCTTTAATTTGTTTGGATGACCATTCTTGTCATTACGTTGATCCCGATGATTTGAAACTTCCCAAGGTTCGGAGCAAATAGGATCTCCAATAAATTGATCTAGTGACCTAGATTCTCATTTTATCCTTTTCTCTATAATTCACTAAAAATCACGAGAGTCTCAAAAGAGTAATTATTTTAGGAGGGGGTGTGGGGGGGACACCCCCCC
>JANRLH010000061.1:0-3691 GCA_033762795.1 Pseudanabaenaceae cyanobacterium bins.68 | reverse complement strand
TTTGCCGATAAAACCCTTGGCTGAGGATGACAAAATCGTCTTCGTTGTGATCTCGCGATTGACCTACATCTGTGAGACCTGCATGGGCGAGATGCTTAAGTTGAACTTTGGGTTTGGGCTGGATTACCTTGGTGATTTCGGTCTCTTCCACTTCGGTCTGATCGATGGTAGTTTCCATAAAATCCTCAGCCGCGATCCCAGCAATCAGTTCTCCCTGCTGTTCGGGCGATGCTTCTAAGTCGGCTTGCTCAACCAGGTCGGGTGGAATATCATCAGGGATCTGGTTAGAAATCTGGCTGAGATCTAATGTAGATAGGTCTGGGTCAAGTTGATGGTCGGGATGAACTGATTCCAGGCTGGTGCCGCAGTTTTGACAAAAGCGATAGTTGGGCGGATTTTCAAAGCCACAGTGAACACATCTAATCATAGCTGGAACTTCAGTGATGTATGTAGAGAATATCTTATCCCAATTCTCCAAATCTTCACTACAGATGGGGTATGGGGCTTTTATTCCTTCACCCCATTTTAATTAATCTGTAGCTTAGCCATAGTGATTTGCTATTATTCGCTCTCCCTCAATCAGAATGCGTAAGTCCTGGTGAATTTAGCCTAATCCTCTGGTTCATTTTCTAAAATCTCTTTTGCTCGCAACAACTGCTGCTTCCGTTCTTCACTCACTTGCGGATATTTCAAGTTGAGCGATCGCAGGCGGTCACAGATAATTTCGGCAATGGTCAAGTGGGTGTACCACTTGCGATCGGCAGGAATGATGTACCAGGGAGCGTGGGCAGTGCTGGTATGTTCAAACACCTGCTCATAGGCGCGCATATAATCATGCCAAAAGGCTCGCTCCCGTGCATCACTCACCGAAAACTTCCAATTGCGCTCTGGGTTATTAATTCGTTCCAAAAACCTGGCTTTCTGTTCTGCTTTGGAAACATTCAGAAAAAACTTCAATACCAGAATGCCATTATTCACCAGGTAATGTTCAAATTGATTAATCTGCTCAAAGCGTTGCTGCCAAATGCGTTTGGTTTTTAGCTCTGAGGGTAACTGCTGAGATTCTAAAATTTCTGGATGCACCCGCACCACCAAGGTCTCTTCATAATAGGAACGATTAAAAATCCCAATTCTGCCCCGCTCAGGTAGAGCCAGATTTGCCCGCCAGAGATAATCATGATCTAGTTCTTCGGCAGAGGGTGCCTTAAAGCAAAATACCTGACAACCCTGGGGGTTTACTCCCGACATTACATACTTGATCGTGCTATCTTTGCCCGCCGCATCCATTGCCTGCAACACAATCAACAGGGCATAGGTATTGGTGGCATAGAGCAGATCTTGATAGATTGCCAACTGCTCAATTTCCGCCTTGAGCATCCCTTCTGCTTCTTCTTTATGCTTGAATTTGCCTGTGAATCCAGGATCATAGTCCTTGAGATTCACCTGGGTACCTGGTTCTACTAAAAAATGTTTAATGTTGGTCATGAAATTACTCAGGGAATTATTTGATGATCTTGCCAAGCTCAGCATGGCAGTTCTCGGTTTTGAGGCATACTTGAGAAGACAATAGATCAAGCTGCCATAAATTTCCAGAACCCAGTAGCGCAACTTCAGATTGCTGTAGGCAATTTAGCTCAAACTCTGATTTTGAGCCTCTAAATCACTATCTTAGGCGAAAACTTCCCTATGCCCAACACCTACGTGCTTTACCATGGCAACTGTTATGACGGATTCGGCTCCGCCTGGGCAGCCTGGTGTGCTCTGGGCGATCGCGCCCAATACATTCCAGTTCAGTATGGTGAAAGTCCACCCGCATTACCCCCCCAGGCCGAGGTGATCATCTCCGACTTCTCCTATCCCCGCGCTACTCTGCTGCAAATGCGCGATCGCGTTGCTAAGCTAACTTTGCTAGACCACCACATCACTGCCCAAGAAGACCTGGCTGGTTTAGACTTTGCCATTTTTGACCTCAATCGCTCAGGTGCCATGCTAGCTTGGCAATATTGGCATCCAGATCAACCCATCCCCTCCTTAGTTAGCTACATTCAAGATCGGGATCTATGGCGGTTCGATTTGCCCTATAGCCAAGAAGTATTCGCTGCCCTGTGCTCCTACCCCATGGAGTTTGAGGTCTGGGATCACCTGGAAATTGATCAACTGATCGAGGAGGGCAAAATAATCCTGCGCTACCAACAACACATGGTCAGCCTGATCTGCGACCAAGCCTATTTCTGTGAGATTGCCGGTTACCAAGTACCAGTGGCTAATGCCACCACGGCCTTCGCCGATGTAGCCCATCAGCTATGTCTACGTCACCCCAAGGCTGCCTTTGCCGCCTACTATTTTGATCGCAAAGATGGTCTGCGCCAATGGGGACTACGCTCTGTAGGCGAATTTAATGTAGCCCAGATCGCCCAACAAATGGGTGGGGGAGGACACCGCAATGCGGCAGGATTTATCCAGTCACTAGATCGGCAAACCACTGTTCAAAGCGATCGCCCAAAGCAGCCAGAGAAAACTGCCGTTCTGCCTGACGGCGACAAGCATGGCGATGCAGCTTGCCAACCTGCCTAACAGCATCACAGAGAGCATCGAGGTTATCAGGCTCTACCAAAAAACCAGTTTGTTCATGGTGCACAATTTCCATGGGCCCGCCCCTGCCATAGCTAACCACTGGTACACCACAGGCGAGCGCCTCGATCGCCACATTGCCAAAGGCTTCAATCCATTTTGGGGTCATCAATAGAGCCTCACATTTACCGAGAATTTGCTGCATCTCCAGCGTGGGATGAAAGCCCAAATAATTTAACTTGGCTCCAGGAAAATCTCTCTGCACCTGCTCCCAATAGCCAGGGTCTTGCATTTTGCCCAAAACCCTAATTTCTTTACCAGTTCGCTCAGATACTGCGGCAGCATCCTCTAATCCTTTTTCTGGCGCTATTCTTGCTACCCAAGCGATCGCTGGCTCTGGCTGGGATTGATAATCGTATAGATCTAGATCAATGCCGCTACCCAAAACCCGAAATTGATCTACCTGGCTCACCCGCTCGGCAAAGGTATGGGCTTGAATATGGGTATAGACCCCAATTGTCCCAGGGAAACGGGTATGCACTTGGGCAATGCTCAAGTCGATCGCATCTAGCAGAGAACCCATACTGACAAAATGCGCCACAGGTAAATGTAAAAAAGGCGTGAGATAAAACGGTAGCCAATCATAGGCGAAATTCACCACCAAATCATAGCTGTACTGCACTTGACGGATATATTCCCACATATTTGCCAATACTGAGTTGTGGGGAAATCCCACCAGATCTGAGCGCGACTGGTTTTGGGCAAAGCTATGCAACTCGCCTGGGATACTGATTACTGGCATTTCAGTCGAACTAGAGCCAGAGGATGCTAGCAGATGTAGATCGTGCCCCCGCTTGAGCAGTTCTCGCGCCAAATTCTGGATAGTTAGCTCTACCCCGCCGCCAATGCCAGAGCCAAACCCTCCCACTGGAGTAGAAGCCAACAAGATTTTCATAAGCTTAGGAGATATTCTAGTTGCCTATTGGTAAAGTTTGCGTTATCTTGGATTGTAAGGTTATTCGTCCCCCGAATGATCAGGTATATCCCCGAAACGGTAATTGTTTCCGAAAGGTACAGGCGCAAATCAAAAATTCTAAACTTTCTTGTAAGGCTAATTTAA
>JANRLH010000060.1:0-16273 GCA_033762795.1 Pseudanabaenaceae cyanobacterium bins.68 | reverse complement strand
AGGAATTTATGGCTTTTTGGTACAAGTTGCTGAGAGAGAATCTAAAACAAAAAAGATTAAGGTCAAGGGCAGAAGAGGGTTTTACCCTGATTGAAGCTCTAGTGGTGGTGATTATTGTGGGGATTTTGTCTGCTATTGCTTTACCTTCTTTTACAAGTTTTAGCTTAAACCAAAAGCTGAATACGGCCCAAAGTGAGATTTTTCGGGCAATTCAAGAAGCCCAGTCTACTTCTAAGCGAACTCAGAGTAGCTACCAAGTTAGTTTTCGAGCACAGCCAGATACAGAAGCTTTGCAGTATGCAATTCATGGTACGCCTACTAATCCAGATCAGGCATTTTGGGATAGTTTGAGATGGCGAACGGTAAATCAGGGGGAGTTACCGACTATTGCTATGCGGGCTGTATCTGTGCCGCCGGCGGTACCAGCTACTTCTCCCATGAATTATCCACTGGCTAGTAGTAATCCTGTGCAAGAGACGTCCTCTACTAGCTATGTGGTGCGGAAGCTACAGTTTGACTCCAAAGGAAACTGGCAGCAGGCAGGAGGAGATCTAAATCCCTACATTGCTTTGCGGGTGACCCGCGCACCTGGTACGGCAGCCAGACGCTGCATTACCATCACCACAATTTTAGGAGCAACCAGGCTGCTCAATGAAGGAGATAGTGCCTGCCCTGAGAATCCCGACTAATGATCAGCATTCCCAATCTACAACTGCCAGATCAGAGCCTGGAAAATTTAGGCAAGTTTGAGCAGTTTTGGCAAGCCTATCGCCGCAATAAATTAACTGGGGCAGCAGTGCCTGAGCTGGTGCGTTGGCAGCCAAGTAGACTGAGCGATCTAGACTTTGACCTGGTAGTGGCGGGTGGTACCCTGGGAATTATTTTGGCGGTGGCGCTCCAAAATCGTGGCTGGCGGGTAGCAGTGATCGAGCGAGGGCAGTTGCAGGGGCGGGTGCAGGAATGGAATATTGCGCGGCGGGAGTTGAGGGTTTTGCTGGAACTGGATTTACTCAGCCAGGCAGAGCTAGAGAGGACGATTGTGACCGAGTATAACCCTGGGCGGCTGGGTTTTGGTGGGCGCGAGTTTTGGGTGCGGGATGTCTTAAATTTGGGCGTTAGTCCGGTTTTGCTGCTGGAACTACTCAAGCAAAAATTTCTAGCCAGGGGCGGCATTCTACTGGAGCAGACTGAGCTATTGGGCGTGGAGGTACATCCCCAGGGGGTAGTGGCAGTGTTGGGGCAAACTCAGCTAAAGGCGAGACTACTGCTGGATATGATGGGGCACTTTTCGCCAATTACGGCGCAGGCGAGGGCTAAGCAGTGCCCTGATGGGGTCTGTATGGTGATTGGCAGTTGTGCGACTGGGCTACCCGATCCTGGGTTTGGGGATTTATTCTATAGTTTTCAGCCAATTTCTGACTATATCCAGGATTTTTGGGAGGCATTTCCTGCCCAGGATGGCCGCACGACTTATCTGTTTTGCTATGCCGATCTGGAGCCAGGCAGGTTGGGGTTTGAGCAGTTGCTAGAGCGCTATCTATTGGCGCTGCCTGAGTACCAGGGGGTAGATCTGGCTGGGATTAATTTTAAAAGACTGCTCTACGGCTTTTTTCCTTCCTATCGCCATTCGCCGCTGGCACCCACCTGGGATCGGGTGTTAGCAGTGGGAGATAGCAGTGGCAGCCAGTCGCCCTTGAGTTTCGGCGGGTTTGGAGCTTTGCTGCGCCATTTGCCGCGGTTGCAGGAGGCGATTGATTTGGCTTTGCGGGCAGACTTGTTGACCAAAACTGATTTGGCCTGGGTGCAGCCCTATCAGCCGAGTTTGGCGGTGACTTGGTTGTTTCAGCAGTCGATGCGGGTGACGGTGGGGGCAGAGCTTGACCCAGAAGCAATTCGGCGGTTGTTGGGGCTGACTTTTGAGGTGATGGATGATCTGGGCGATGCGGTGTTGCGGCCTTTTTTGCAGGATGTGGTGCAGTTGCCGGCTTTGACTCAAACTTTATTGGGCATGGTGCTGGCCGATCCTAGGCTGGTAGCGGGGATTGTGGGGCGGGTGGGCTGGGCTAGTCTAGCTAGCTGGCTGCAAGATTTTAGTGCTTTGATCGGGTATGACCTGCTGTTTAGGGCGGGGGGGTGGGTTGAGCCTTGGCTGGGGAACCTATTGCCAGAGCAGGAATATGGCTTACGCTGTCGGCTGCGGGCGTGGCAGTATGGGGCAGGATTGGACTACAGGGGGGGAAACTGAGCGACTAGTTGGGGATAGATTTTGTGCCAGAGGGTGAGAAGAGTTTGAAGGTCAGAATTGGGGCTGTAGGTGTGAACCCAAACACAACGGCGATCGCGTAAGGGGATTTGACCTTGCAGCCATTGGAAGAAGTGGAAAGGGAGGTTGGGATGCTGGAGAATTTCTTGGTGAAAAGTGCGGGGACTAACTCTGGAGGAGCGATCGCTGAATAAACAGGTACTAAAATGTTGGGTTTGATCCTGCTGCCAAGTTTGGTAACTGGTGCTGGAGTTGAGTTGACCAGTGGTGATTTTGGTTTCTGGTTTAATTAGGCTTTGGTAGCGATCGCTGAGATCGCCTCTAGTACCAACTAGGTATTGCAGATCTAGGGTGATATTGCCAGGGAACTGATAGGTGTGGGCAGCGGGAATCTGAACTGGTGGTTCAGCAGCTAGGTTGGCAAGGGGCTGACTAGATTGGCTATGGGCTAGGGCTGGGGGGAAACTATAGCTAGATACATCACGACTGCCAATTTGGGGATTAAACCAGCTAGCAATTAACAGGGTGAGAGAAAGACTGGCAACTAGGCTTAGGCATATTTGGCGCGATCGCGGCAGGGTAGGTAAATTGAAGGGCTTGAACTGAAAATTCGCCTGATCTCCCAGGATTTTTAGCCAGCCAATTCCAGTTAGCAATAGAGAGCCAAGGGCAAACCAGTTTCCCCCACCCCCCGTGTGCCAATAGTGAAAAGCAGGGCGATCGCGCACAATTAGCGCCAGGAGCATTACCCTAAGAACACTGACCAGGAAAGGAATACCCACTGAAACCAAGTGGATTTTTAGCCAGTTTTGCCAGGAGATTGGCACAGCCATGCCCAGCAAAATTACCAGCCTATAGGTTTGAATTAGCAAATCCAAGGCAGTACAGCCTTGGTTGACATCTACTGTGCCCTGGGGCAGAAAAATTAAAGAGCCAGCACGGGAGGCTTCAAAGCCTAGGTAATGCAGTCCAAAATTGGCAGCGATCGCGGTGGGAATGCGTAAATTGATTAGCCAAGCCGCCAGAGGGTCAATGGGAGCAATAAACAAATTCAGCAATAGTAGTTGCCGCCAATAACTCGGCATCCGCCTATTTCCCCAGCATAGCCATACCAGACAGAGATTAAACAACCACCAAGCGGTCGCCCATAGGTCTGGTTCAAACCAAAATAGGGTAGTAGATTTGAGCAGGAGCGCGATCGCTAGGCTCATAGCCACAATTGGCCAAGCCTGATTCAGATTGACTTGAGGTCGCCAGAGATAAATAAACCCCGCCAGCACCACTAAATCACTCAAACTGACCTTAAAAGTAGGATCGGTGATTTGCCACACCTGTAGGAGCGGAAAACTCCAAGCTGCCAACATCCACCAGGAGGAGTGCCAGTGTTTGAGTAGTTCCGTAAGCTTTGCTTGTTTCATCGCCAGGAATGCCAGTTTTTGGGGTTTAGCCTCACGGACATAAGATTAGGCCTTACGCAAACTCGATCTAAAACCTGAGATCTAAGTGGGGTGTGGGACTTCGCCCCACTTGAGGGCAGAGCCCTCAAACTCCCTTTTTCCAACATTTTCCCAATCAAACTGCCTAAGTCCTAAAGATAAATCAATGCCCAGGTGCGGTAGCATTAGTATAGATTTAGTTGTGAAGCTGATGGAAATTAATGCCTACGCCCCTGATTTCGAGCTACCTGATATTCATGGTGAAGTTGTCCATCTCACACCCTATTTAGCCAAGTATCGCGCGGTGGTGGTGGTGTTTATGTGCAACCACTGTCCCTACGTCAAAGCCTATATCCAGCGTTTGATTGATCTGCAAGCCTACTTTAACCAACAACATCCAGGTCAGGTCTGCCTAGTGGGGATCAATGCCAATGACCAACAGAAATATCCTGAAGATAGCCTGGAAAAAATGCAGGAGTATGCCAAAACTTGGGGACTAAATTTTCCTTACTTGCGCGATCGCACCCAAGAAGTGGCCGAAGCTTTTGCAGCTACTTGTACCCCAGAGCCTTTTGTATTAGACAGTCAAGGTATCCTGCGCTATCGCGGTCAAATTGACGACAACTACCGTGATCCTGCTGCCGTAACCCAACCTAGTCTTAAATTAGCGATCGAGCAGGTCTTACAGGGTCAGCCCGTAACCATTGGGGTTGAAAGTGCGGTAGGCTGTTCGATTAAGTGGAAATAGTTTTGCCTTATCCATCATTTTGATATTTATTTGCTGTTGAATTTCCCCAACTTTGTTGCCATGCTGCTGAAAACCACCACCCGCCACATCCATATCTACGCTGCCACGGTTGAGAATAATCAACTGGTTGAAAGCGATTCCCAGCTTACCCTGGATGTAGATCCAGACAATGAACTCACCTGGACAGATAGCGCCCTCCGCAAGGTGTACCAAAAGTTTGCAGCCCTGGTAGAAAGTTACCAAGGAGCAGATTTGACTGACTATAACTTGCGGCGCATAGGCTCAGATTTGGAGCATTTAATCAGGGCAATGTTGCAAAATGGCGAACTTACCTACAACCTCAGCCATCGAGCGCTCAATTTCAGCATGGGTTTACCCCAGATTGTGTCAACTGATGCCGTGGAAGCGAATTAAACCCTACACCAGAAAATCACCATGTCAGAAACTGCTCCTAGTCCTAAACCTGCTTCTAAGCCCAAGGCGGAAAAACCACCAGCCCTTGAAGACTTACCTTTCCATGAGTTTATTAGTCAGCATTATCTCCCTGCCCTGCACCAGGCTTTTGCCAAAAATGGCGTGACTGATTTGATCCTCGATTTTCAGAGCGATCGCATTCAAGGCAAATGGCAAAATCAGCTATGCCAATTTGTGCTTTACTTTGCCAAGCCCGATATCAATAGCCAAAAAGCCTTTGCCTGCGCGGACTGGGGTAAGACTCCCAGCAACATTGAGCCATTTTTGATCGATGAGCGTAAAGCTACCCTAGACCTAATGGTATTTGGCGTGATCCAGCGTTTAACCGCCCAAAAATGGTTGAGTCGCAACTAGGTAACCCGTGACCAATATTCAAGTTTATGGGCGTCGCTTGGTATTGGTGCTGCTAAGCCTATGCGGTGCCGTATTTATGGGCTTGTCTTTATTTGGCTCTGCCACCTTGCCCCAATCTCCTACCTTGCTGGATCTAAGTCAAACGGATCTGATGCTGCAAGCAGCTACGGCTAAACCCAAATCGGGATTTGCTCAGGCTTTAAAGGGGATTTTGCTACCCTCAGATCCTCAAGCCGCCTATAGCCAAGCCCTAGAAAGCTATCTAAAGTTGCAGCAGCGAGCCGATGATCTGACCCGCGCCCAGCTAGATTTACGCATTGGTATTTTGCACACTCTGCTTGGTAAGACAATTGAGGCTGAAATTGTCTGGCTAGAAGCCAAGGAGCGATCGCCTGATCTGGCGCTGACGGCTGAAACTCTGCGTAAGCTCTGGCAGGGGGAGGTGATTGATCAAGCCGAATCCACCCTGGAACAAAACCTAGATCGCTGGTCACGTTCCTACGCTCTAGAGCAGCTTTATGGTCTGAAATCTGATACCCTTGCCCAAGCCAAACTCCTAGCCCAGAGACAAGAGGATCATTACCGTGCTCTAGTCAACCTAGCGATCGCCACCGCCGTGCCGATTGGTGGTAGTTTCCTAGGGTCTTTAGTGTGGCTAGCTCTAATCCTTCAGTGTTTACTCCAGCCCGATCGCCGCATCCTGTCCTGGCAACCCCATTCGCGTCCAGTTTCGGTGATTACTCCAGTTCAGATCTGGCAGGCAATGGTGCTGTGGTTTTCTAGCTATGTGGTGATCTCTAGTCTGCTGCCTTGGTTTTTAGCTGCTAGTAGCTGGTTACAGCGTCAACTTCCCCTCGATGGGGCGATCTACCAAGCCCTATTTGGCGTGTTTTTGGCCTATTGCCTGACTATGGCACCGATGATCCCAATTATTAAATCTCATTTGCCTGGGGCATGGCAGGCTAAATTTAACTCCTGGCCATGGCTAGCTTGGGGGCTAGGTGGCTATTTGGCGGCAGTACCTTTAGTGCTGATTAGCTCTAGCTTGAGTGAGCGGCTCTGGCAAGGCAATGGGGGCAGTAACCCGTTGTTGCCAATTCTAAGTGAGGGCGATAATTTAGTTGCCAAGCTCATCTTTTGGCTCACCTTGGCTGTGGCTGCCCCTCTGTTTGAAGAATATCTGTTTCGCGGTTTTTTCTTGGCTAGTCTAAGACAGGTCATGGCCGTACCCTGGGCAATCTTAGGCAGTGCTTTTGCTTTCGCTCTAGTGCATTTAAACTTGGGCGACCTGATCCCGCTCACAACTTTAGGAATAGTGTTGGGCTTTGTCTATCACAAGTCCCAAAATCTGCTAGCGCCTATGTTAATTCACTGTCTGTGGAACAGTGGCAGCTTGATCTCGATTTTGGCCTTGGCGCAGATCTAAATCCTCCTTGGGCACAGTGCTAAAATTTGGGGTGATAATTAATCAGGTTTTCAGCTAAGTATGGCTAAGGGTTTGGCGATCGCTGGTTTAGGTTTTTTATTGATTGCAGGCGCAGGTGGAGTGGGAGTCGGTTTGGCACTGATGTCACCTAGCTCTCAGCCTGAAGTAAGCCTAAAGCCTGGCACTACAGCCGTGGCTTCCCTGTGTGAATTTAATGCCCTAGGTAAAATTACTGAATCTCTAGATCAGATCAAGGCGGTGAATGCGATCGCCCATGATCCACTGCCAGCGATCGCTACCTTGGCTAGTCAGAGTCAGTTGGATATCCTCGCCCAGTTTTCACCTGCCCCTTTTCCTACCATTAGCGATCGGGCACGCCAGGCAAAAGTACCAATCTTGATGTACCACGACATCACCCCTACCAAGGATGTGGACTGGGATGTCACACCTCAAGAATTTGCTGACCAATTAGCTCAAATCAAAGCCCAAGGGCTAAGCCCCATCAGCCTAGATCAACTGGTTAATCACCTTCGCACTGGCGCTAATCTCCCTGCCAAGCCAATTTTGCTCACCTTTGATGACAACTACCTGGGGCAGTACAAGTATGCTTTCCCCCTCTTGCAGCAGTATAACTACCCGGCGGTGTGGTCAGTACATACCGCCTATGTGGGCAATCCCAATGGCAAACCCAAGGCTACCTGGGCACAACTTCAAGAAATGCATCAAAGTGGCTTGATCACGATCGCTTCCCACACGGTCAATCACTTTAATCTCACCCAAATTAGCCCTGACAAAATCGACCAAGAACTGCGCCAATCTAAGGCTGAGATTGAGAAAAATCTGGGGATCAAAGTCCGCTACTTTACCTACCCAGAAGGTTCCTATGACCCTTCTATCACTCCCAAAGTGGCGGCAGCGGGCTACGAGGCTGCCCTCTCCATGAGTCTTGATCCAAATATAGAGCGACCCGCCAATCAGTCTGAAGATTTGCTCTCGCTCATGCGCTACGGGGTATCCCGCTTTGAAGAGGCGATTGCGATCGCGGATGGGGGCAATTCTAGCTTTAACCTATTTGCCAGCACTCCCAAAGTCGCCGTAGATTTTACCCAGCCGGTGCAACTGCGCAAAGTCACCTTTAATCAAATTCCCCTCACTTTAGTACATGGTGGTCGCCCAATCACGGTGCATGCCGATCGCCGCGCCGCCGTAGAAGAAATCAAACAAAAAACTCCAGCGATCGCTGCCGTAGATGGGGGATTTTTCTCTCTGGAAAGCCTAGATAGCAATCAAATGATTGGTCCGGTCTTGAGCCAGGTATCTAGCCAAGCAGGTATCTTCAATCCAGGAAAAACTGGGGAAAATCCCCTGCTCAAAGGGCGGCCACTGGTCTTGATCAGCCCTACCAATATTCGGTTTGTGCCCTATGATCCAGTCAAACACAACAGCCTAGAGCAGCTTAAAACCGAACTTGCCGATGTTACCGATGCCTTTGTGGGGGCAGGCTGGCTAGTACGGGATGGCAAACCACAATCTGCCGCTAGTTTTGGCAAGCTCTATGGTTTTGATGCCCACCGCGATCGCGCTTTTTGGGGCATAGATCGTCAGGGCAGACCAGTAATTGGGGTGACCATGGAAATGATCGATTCGGTCGGGCTAGGGGAAATCCTAGTCAAAGCTGGGCTGCG
Source organism: Pseudanabaenaceae cyanobacterium bins.68 (assembly GCA_033762795.1). Lineage (GTDB taxonomy): Bacteria > Cyanobacteriota > Cyanobacteriia > Pseudanabaenales > Pseudanabaenaceae > JANRLH01. Next base: position 7,887 of record JANRLH010000060.1, on the reverse strand, counting down.
CGACGTAGTGATGCTAGATTCTGGCGCTAGCGCTGCCCTTGCCTACAAAGGCAAGTCCGTGATGGCCTACGAACCTCGCCCCGTGCCTCATATTGTCGCTTTACTACCCCCCGATCCCAAGCCAATTGTTGCTACCGGCAACTCCCCTAAGCTCAGTTGTACCAGATAGCTCAAAGCACCCCCTTAGAACTGGGAATCTGTCCCTGGCGGCGCGGGTCGATCGCTAGGGCCATGCGTAAGGCGCGGGCAAAAGATTTAAAAGTCGCTTCAATGATGTGGTGAGAATTGATCCCTGCCAATTGGCGAATATGCAAGGTAATTTGACCATGATTCACCACTGCCTGAAAAAATTCTCGTACCAGTTGGGTATCATAGGTGCCTACTCGCTGGGTGGGAATTTCTAACCCATAGGCTAGATAGGGGCGACCTGAAAAATCTAACACCACTTCCACTAGAGCTTCGTCTAGGGGAGCCACAAAATGACCAAAGCGCACAATCCCTTGGCGATCGCCCAAAGCCTTAGCCAAAGCTTGCCCTAAGCTAATGCCCACATCTTCATTGGTATGGTGATCGTCAATCTCTAGGTCACCCTTAGCTTCCAGATGCAGATCAAGCAGCCCGTGGGAGCAGATCTGATGCAGCATGTGATCTAAAAAGGGAATCCCCGAATCTACCTTGGCATGACCCTGACCATCCAGATTCAGTTCCACCCACACATCGGTCTCGCCAGTTTTACGCCGAATTTCCCCACGGCGAGTTGGGGCAGGATGATTGGTTGAGCTCATAGAATTTATAAAGGAATTTATTCAAGTGCGGTGGGGGATGCTCCCCTAGAATGTCTGCAATAGCCTAACTCAGGCAAAAATTTCCGACTCCAGATTTTGGCAAAGTTCTTGCAACTTCACCCGATAGATATAGGGCCAGCCCCCATGGGCTTCAATTTCCAACAGTAAGCTAAATAACTCATGGCGGGTATTTGGCAAGGCAGGCAGAAATGTCTGGTCACAAATATCTCGATGTACTTGCTCTAGCGATCGCAAAATATGTAACAGCCTTTTGGGATCTTGCTGGTGTTGGCTAGCAATTTGCCGCAACTGCTCCAGGCATTGCTCTAATTCATGATCTTGATCAAATTCCATAGATTCCCGCTAGCTGTTTTTTTGGACTCTTGCAACTCCTAAAGAGCATACAGAGTCAATCAAACTTTAGCAAAACATGATCCCCTGGGGGGTAATATGATGTATATAAGTTAGCTAAAGTAGCTGAATATTCAAATTGTCTTAATATTAATAGGACTTACGCAGTTTGATTTAGGAAGTACTGGAAAAAGGGAGTTTGAGGGCAAAGCCCTCAAGTGGGGCGTAGCCCCACACCCCACTTAGAGCTAGGTTTTTGGATCACGTTTGCGTAAGTCCTGATTAAGTCTCTGGGTCAAAGAAAAGTTAAGATCTAAATCGTAAAATTCTCTAAAACCCAGTGGGGGGCCGTGCCCTGCTCCCCTCTGCCATCTTAGCTTATGGTTTTTTAAAGCTAATTTAATTTATCAGTTGTTTAGCAATCAATTTTTCCAATCCCTTTACGATCACTACCTAATAGGTCATCTATGCGCCAACCATCATTGATTAAAACCATCCTTACTTTTTGCGCCTTGGTTTGCCTAACCCTGCTCGGACAATTTCCGGCCGAGGCTGGCACCAATCTTCCCCTTACCTATGACCAAATTCGCAACACTGGTCTGGCTAACACCTGCCCAGATATTTTAGGTGCTTCCCGCGGGCGGGGGATGATTCCGATCAAGCCCGGTGAAAGCCTGAAAATCACCAATCTTTGCTTGCAGCCGACTAGCTTTTATGTCAAGGAAGAAAGCTCTAATCGCCGCAAGTCGGCCGAGTTTGTCGCCAGCAAGTTGCTGACCCGTGCTACTTCTAGCCTAGATTATGTCAAGGGTATAGTCACGGCTCAAGCAGATGGTAGTCTCAAGTTTGAAGAAAAAGAAGGGCTGGATTATCAACCGATCACTGTGCAGATGCCTGGGGGCGAACGGGTAGCAATTCTGTTCACGATCAAAGGCTACACTGGCACGACTGAACCTGGATTGAATGGTCTCACCACTTCCACCGACTTTGAGGGTGAAACTGATGTGCCGACCTATCGCGGCGCCAACTTTATTGATCCTAAGGGTCGTGGTTTAGCGATCGGCTATGATGCGGCAGAAGCTCTCCCAGCTAAGCGGGATGAATTCAGCAAAAGCACTAAAAATGATGCTACTTCTAAGGGCAAGATGAGTTTGCAAATTGCCAAACTGAATAGTGAAACTGGTGAAATTGCTGGCACTTTTGAATGTGAGCAACTCTCTGGTACAGATTTGGGCGCGATCGAAGCTAAAGAAGTTAAGATCCAAGGCATTTTTTATGCCAAGGCAGGCTAGGGTAGCAGTAGTTCCGCCAAGCCTAAATATTTAACCGCTTCGGGTGAAACCGCAAACCGACAGGCTAATACTTGGACTCCAGCCGCGATCGCTTGCCTTAAAAGTTGACCATACACAGGATCAGCGCGATCGCCTGGAGCAAAAACCGAGCAATCTGCCCGATTAATAAAATACAAGATCACCGCCTGGCTAGTAGCAGCGCAGATCTGGCTTAACTCCCGCAAATGCTTTTGACCTCTAGTAGTCACCGTATCGGGAAATAAGGCTAGGTCTGCCTCTGCCCAGGTGGTGTTTTTGATTTCTAGGTATGTGTTATGGCTAGACCCTGCCAGCAAAAAATCAATCCGACTGCCCTCAGCACCGTATTTAACTTCTGGTTGCACTAGCTGGTAGCTCGGCAAGGAATTGAGCATCTGGTGTCTGAGCATATGACCAATGATGCGGTTAGGCATAGCGGTGTTAATTCCCACCCACACTTGATCCACTTCAATCATCTCCCAGGTGTAGGCAAGCTTGCGTTGAGGATTAGTAGCAGGGGAGACTGCTACTCTACTGCCCACCCCACAAACCCCCGTCATCGGTCCAGTATTAGGGCAGTGGGCAGTAATGATTTCACCCCGATCTAGCTCGATTTCGGCAAAAAAACGCTTATATCTTTGCCGTAGTCTACCTAGGAGTAAACCTGAATATTCATGGACGATCACAAGGCTAAACTAACCCCTCCTGTTGGGCGGCTGACTGCACGGCGGCGGCTACCGCATCGGCTACCCTCGGATCAAATACCGAAGGCACAATATATTCACGACTTAGTTCACTGGCACTGACTAAAGAAGCGATCGCTCTGGCGGCGCTGAGGTTCATTGCCGTAGTAATCTTAGTGACCTTAGCATCGATTGCACCGCGAAATACTCCTGGAAAAGCCAATACATTGTTGATCTGGTTGGCATAATCACTGCGCCCCGTAGCAATCACTGCCGCGTCATGTTCAATCAGTTCAGGCTGAATTTCCGGAATGGGATTCGCCATGGCAAACACAATTGGATCTTTAGCCATGGTTCGCACCATCTCAGGGGTAAGCACACCAGGCTGGCTTAGACCAATAAATAAGTCTGCGCCTTGAATCACCTCGGCGAGGCTGCCACTCAAGTCACTGGCAAATTCTAGCTTTTCGACAGACAAATCTGGGCGATCGCGACTGATGCAACCGCGAGAGTCACACATGGTGATATGTTTTAGGCCAGCTTGGCGAAGCAACCGCGCTACCGCAATCCCGGAAGCGCCAGCCCCACTCATTACCAGGCTAACCTGATCGAGATTTTTGCCTACTACGCGCAAGGCATTCAAGATCCCTGCCACCACCACGATCGCTGTGCCATGCTGATCATCATGGAAAACTGGAATCTGCAACTCCGCCCGCAGACGGCGCTCAATCTCAAAACAGCGCGGCGCACTAATATCCTCCAGATTTACCCCCGCAAATACCGGCTCTAGTAGTCGCACAGTCTGAATAATCTCTTCCACATCTTGACTTGCCAAGCAAATCGGAAAAGCATCAATGCCGGCAAACTCCTTAAACAGCATTGCTTTACCTTCCATCACCGGCAAGGCAGCCGCTGGCCCCAGATTTCCTAGACCCAATACCGCACTACCATCGGTAACGATCGCGACTGTATTGCCCTTGATCGTGAGTTCGCGCACTAAACTAGGGTGCTCGGCGATCGCTTGACAAATCCGCCCTACCCCAGGGGTATAGACCATCGCCAGATCATCTTGGCCCTTGACCGGAATCTTGGCATTAATCGTAATTTTGCCCCCCCGATGCACATTAAACGTGCGATCGCGCACCTCCAATAAATTTACTTCTGGCAAAGCCTTCACTATCTGTACCAACTGCTCGGCGTGCTCACTACTAAAGGCATTTACCGTAATTTCGCGCACGGAAATTTTTAAGGTTTGTTGTACCAGTTCAATTTGGCTGAGACTACCGCCAGCTTCAGCCAAGGCCGCCAACACCGTAGCTAATTTGCCTGCTTGGTTCGCCAACTGTACCTGGAGCGTGAGGCTATAGCTGGGATTGGGAGTAAGATTTGGAATCATGTCTTGTATAAAACCTGGGATAAATATAGAGTTTACTTGCCAGCCAAACCTGCCAGCGCCTGGTGCACAATGGTCAAGGCTCGCTCAATTTCCGCTGCCGAAACCACCAAAGGTGGCACAAATCTCACCACCTTTAGACCTGCTGCCACTAACAATAAACCATGATCCATACCAGCTTGAATTAAATCCTTGGGGGTAATCTGATCCTGTAGCACCAGACCTTGAATCAAGCCCCAGCCCCGATATCCCGCCACTAGCTGAGGATAATCCAGCGCGATCACTGCCAATCCTTTTTGTAATTGCGCTCCTCGCTCCCGCGCATTAGCAATCAGATGATCCTGCACTAGGGTTTCACAAACCGCCAGCGCCACCGCACAGGCAAAGGGATTGCCCCCGTAAGTACTAGCGTGATCTCCAGGGGCAAACAGGTCGCACTCCTGCCGACAGAGCATCGCGCCAATTGGAATACCGCCGCCCAAGCCCTTTGCCGAGGTGAAAATATCAGGCTCAATCCCCAGGTTTTCGTAGCCCCAGAGTTTGCCACTGCGCCCCATGCCCACCTGCACCTCATCCATGATCAGCAGGAGTTTCTTGTGATTGCAGATCTCCCGTAGCCTTTGAAAATAAGCGCGATCGCCTGGTTGAACACCACCTTCCCCTTGCAAGCCCTCCAGCATCACCGCACAAACCCTACCTTCATAGGTAGCGATCGCCTGTTCTAGGGCAGCCAAATCGTTGTAAGGCACATAGGCAAAGCCAGACACCAAAGGCGTAAAATTTTTATGATATTTTTCCTGACCAGTGGCAGTAACCGTAGCTAGGGTGCGCCCATGAAAACTAGACACAGCCGTAATGATCAAGGGATCGCTAATACCTAACTGCACATGGGCATACTTACGTGCCAGCTTAATCGCCGCCTCATTCGCCTCCGCCCCAGAGTTACAGAAAAACACCTTGTCAGCGCAAGAATTTTGTACCAGCCAGGCGGCCAAATTCCCCTGGGGAGACTGGTAGTAAAGATTAGAAATATGATGCAGAGTCTGAATTTGTTTAGTTACTGCCGCCACCATCGCGGGGTGGGCATGACCCAGGGTACAGGTCGCAATCCCTGCCACAAAATCTAAGTACTCCTTACCTGTACTGTCCCATACCAAACAGCCCAGTCCTCTTTCTAGGGCGATCGGAAACCGCGCGTAGGTTCCCATCACGTATTGATCAAAATTTCCAGAGTCAAACCCTGATTGTTGCAGATCGGATAAAGCTGGTAGAGTTGCAGAGATCATAGGTCACAAATTAGGATTGCCTAAAAATAGTTAATTACTTAATTATCGCCCAGATTTTTGGGGCAATTTGTATGAATTAGTAAGTTTTAGGATTTTCTGATCTCCAAGAACAAGCCCAACTTTTATTAATGCTAAGATCTACTCACCTCTAGCTACCTCTACCTATGGCAACCAGTAATCAATTCCCAGTCCAGAAAACAGAGCAAGAATGGCAATCTACTCTTACCCCCGAACAATATCGGGTGTTGCGTAAGCATGGCACTGAGCGGGCAGGGACTAGTCCTTTAGACAAAACCTATGATCCTGGCATGTATGTCTGTGCTGGTTGCGGCACACCTCTATTTAGCTCTGAAACCAAATTCAATAGCGGCACGGGCTGGCCAAGTTTTTTTGCTCCCTTAGAAAACAGCATCGATACCACGATTGATCGCAGTCTGTTTATGACCCGCACCGAAGTCCATTGTGCTAAATGCGGTGGACATCTTGGTCATGTATTTAATGACGGTCCCGAACCTACAGGCCTACGCTATTGCATGAATGGAGTTGCCTTAAAGTTCGAGCAGCAAGCCTAGATTTGCTGGGTACTTGACCTCTAAGAGATTGGGCATATTGCAGTTTGCAAGTTAATGGGTGACAAAAGGGGGCGCAGCCCCGCATTGGGTTTTAATGATTCCTGTGCTGCATTCTTCGGAAGATTTTAATAAACATAGCCCTAACTATGTCTAAGTTTCCGTAACTATGCTCACTAATTGGCAATTAGCTTCAATGCTAGGGTATGGCAATCAGCCCAAGGCTATTCAATTACCTAGTCTTGGGCGTAAAATTATCTATCTGTGTAAATTCTTAGGAGTAAAGTGAATGGGGCGGGCTGACAAAGTAGTTTTAGCGTATTCTGGCGGTGTAGATACTTCCGTGTGTATTCCCTATCTCAAGCAAGAATGGGGCGTAAAGGAAGTAATTACCCTGGCAGCCGATCTGGGGCAAGGAGATGAGCTAGAGCCAGTAAGGTTAAAAGCTCTGAGTTCTGGGGCAGAGGTATCCCTGGTTCAGGATGTGACTGCTGAATTTGTCAAGGATTATGCCTTCCCGGCAATTCAAGCCAATGCCCTCTACGAAAATCGCTACCCCCTCACTACGGCGCTGGCTCGACCCCTGATCGCCAAAATTTTGGTGGAAGCAGCAGCAGCATACGGAGCCGATGCTGTAGCCCATGGCTGTACAGGCAAGGGCAATGATCAGGTGCGGTTTGATGTGGCGATCGCTGCCCTCAACCCTGATCTAAAGGTACTAGCGCCTGCTCGCGAATGGGGCATGAGCCGTGAACAAACCATTGCTTATGGCGAAAAGTTTGGCATTCCTTCGCCCGTGAAAAAATCTTCACCCTACAGTATTGATCGCAATCTTTTAGGTCGCAGTATTGAAGCTGGCATTCTGGAAGATGCTTGGCAAGAGCCACCCGAAGAGATTTATCTATTTACCAAAGCGATCGCCGATACTCCCAACCAACCCACCTATACTGAGATTAGTTTTGAGCAGGGTGTGCCAGTAGCCTTAGATGGTAAAGCCCTCAATCCCGTGGAACTTGTGACTGCCCTAAACGCGATCGCAGGGGAGAACGGCTTTGGTCGCATTGACATGGTAGAGAATCGATTAGTGGGGATTAAATCCCGTGAGATTTATGAAGTGCCTGCCATGCTAGCTCTGATTCTTGCCCACCGAGATTTAGAATCTTTAACTCTCACTGCCGACCTTGCCCAATACAAAAAGGGAATTGAGGAAACCTACGCCAAAATGATCTACAACGGGTTATGGTACAGCCCTCTGAAAGCCGCTCTAGATGCCTTTATCGCCGAAACTCAAAAGCGAGTATCAGGTACAGTTCGGGTTAAATTCTTTAAAGGGAATGCTACGATTGTTGGCCGCAAGTCTGAATATTCCCTCTACGATGAAGATCTAGCTACTTACACTGAAAGCGATCGCTTTGACCACAAGGCTGCCGAAGGATTTATTTATGTATGGGGAATGCCAACCAGGGTGTGGTCTCAAAAGCTGCGCGGTTAATGACAATGTTGGGCGATC
>JANRLH010000059.1:0-4252 GCA_033762795.1 Pseudanabaenaceae cyanobacterium bins.68 | reverse complement strand
TGGAGAGATTCTGGCTCTAGGACTAGATAGCCTGCCTCAAACTCGGCGGTGCAAAGCTCTGTGTCTGTAAACTCGCCGTCATCGCCCAAAACATCTAGCTCAATCTGCCAAAGTTGTCTGATCATGCTGTTTCTCCGGTGGTTTGAATGGGTGTAATACGTGGGCTGCGTTTGCGCTTGTGGCTACGGACTTCAATGGTGGGCAGTTCATCAACAAAGGGCAAGGCTAACTGCTCCTGCTCATAGCCGACCGCTTCTTCTAGCCATGAGATCTCTTTGTCGGTGATCATTAGCTTGGTGAGTTGCAATGCCTTCTGCTGTTTCTTTGCCTGGAGCCGCAATTGGGTCATGGTCATGGGCTTCCCCAGGTAGTAGCCGTTTTTGCGGATGCTGGTCAGCACTTCCCTGAATACCCACTTCTTGAATTCCTCTGCCTCGGGCTTGCGAGACTTAAAAATTAGGCGATATAGCCCCGCTTCGGTGACGGCTAACATCTCCCTTTTTTGACTACCTGATGTCACTTTAACTGACACCAGGTCATCATCTGGGATGCAACTACACGCTTCCCTGTTGTTGTCAAGACCCAACACCTTGCAGACATCTTGGGCAATCCAAAGGGGATTGTTGATGTCGCCGTTCCATCTAATCTCTTGATCTTCATAGCTGCCAAATATCTCGATCATGCTGCGTTTACCCCCTTTTTAGGCTTGGTGACTACGGGAATCTCTTCTACTTGGTCTAGGTACTTCTCAACAACCTCACTGACGATCGCGCTAGTTGACTTACCTTGCCTAATCGCGTGAATTTTCAGCCTTTCCTTAAGATGCTTAGGTAGTCTCAGCATCAAACTTACTGCACTCATTTATTTCAGAATTGAAAGCTACACTTTCTATTTAACACGTATTGTTGAATACTGCAAGATTAACTTGCAATAAAAACTGCTAGTGTATATATAAATAATGAAACTTTAGTTTCAATATAGCTATGAACAAAACCAGGGTTAGAGAGCTTGTAAAGAAAGCATTGGGTGATAAAAGTGCCTCAGCATTTGCCAGGGAAATGGGAGTAACCCATACTACTGTTGCCAACTGGTTGAAAGGTGACCATATGCCTGACCTTGACTCTTTAACTGTCATTGCCAAGAAAGCTGGAATTACCCCAGAGGAGGCAATCTTGTATGTATTGGATAAAAATACAGAGGGTGATGTTGACTCTATACATCGTCAAATAAGGGCTTTACACACTACAAATGAGCTTATTAGAGTTATCAAAATTGCTACTGATAGGTTAGAGGCTATAGCTTTATAGCAAAGTTGCAAGTAATACTTGCAATAATGAAATATATGTTTTAATATTAGTTACGAAAGCGATCGCCCCAACCGTCCAAAGTTAAGCGATCGCCTTGATTACCACTAGTACATTGATAACTAAATACAATTATGAGCCATCTTACTCCAGTACAGATCAAGCAGATTGGACAATTTTTAGACAGTGCTATAGCCTTCACTGCCCTCTCTGAAGATAGAGACTCCAAGCAACTATCATTGATGCTCCAGGGTCTCAAGCTATTTCTACCCATGTTTAGCCTAGAAGGGGCTGAAGAGTGCAGCAAGAAGTATTACCAGGAAGGCAAAATCACCCTTGAGGAACGTAAGAAGATTGCCCAACTCATGCAAACCAAACCTGCTAAGCAGCTGCTCCTGAAGTCCAAATAAACCCTATTCACCCCTGGCTCTAGCTGGGGGTTTTAATCAACTATGGATCAATTACTCAAACAACTTGGCTTAGATGCTCTACCTACCCCTGAGTCTATTGCCGCGGCGGTTGCTCAGACTGCCATTAATACTCTAATCTCTCCTGAGATTCATCAGGCTGTAGGTGATCTGCTTGCTCCCACTGCCTTGACCGTTGCCCAGGATGTGCTAAAAGCCTGTGACCATGGCAAGATCTCCCATGATGCTGCCCTCAAAATTGTCGCTATAGCCCTGGCTGATGACCAGGAGCGTAGGCTCAAGCCCATTAACTAACCCAACCTGCCCCCAACCCTGGGGGCTTTTTAATTCACCAAAATAACCGTAACATAATCAGCGTTACCGATAAACATGAAATGTCAAACCTGTAATCAAGAATTTACGCCGAAGCGATCAGATAGCATCTACTGCTCTAAACCCTGCAAGCAAAAAGCCTATAGAGCAAAATTACCTAGCCCAGAAATTATCGGTAACGTTACCGATACAGACAACCGAGAGATTGCCCGCCAATTCATTGCTGAATGTGCGGAGCGTGGCATAGATGCTTCCGACTGGCTACTACTGGTAAAACTTGACGAGATACAGCTAATACTTAGCCAGGTGAGTCCAATAAAACGCAATACTTGGATAGTCAAGTTGATTGACTGGGCTTGGGGTAAACGAGAAGACTATGATCTCAGCGACTGCTTTGATACAAAAACTACGCCCTCACCTTTTAAGGGTCGCTAACCCCATCCTATGCCCTGCCTAGTGGTGGGGTTTTTATTTAGCCCCGATCAAACAGAGCTTTTTCCGCTTGCCGTCGGCGCACCAGACCCGGTAAAGGCACACCATTAGCATTCACCCAGCGCATAAACTGCTCTAATGCCCCCGCATAGTCACTGGCATTCAGCAGCCTGAGCAAGGTTGAATCAGCCAAGGCACCCTCGCCCACGTTGTAGCAAAAGCTCACCAGCGCCGCATATTGATTGTCGGTAACTGGAACTCTCACCAGCCTAGATACCTGACGCTCAAAATAGTCTAGGTCTTCCCTCAATAGCCCCTCTGCTTCCTGGGCAGTAATGCGATCACCTGGATGCACATCACCCGTGTGACCATAACCGATTGTCCATACCCCCGCCGGACATAGATAGGCTGATAGCTCTAAACCTTCAAATTCCTTGATTAGATCTAACCCTGCTTGATTGATTTTTCTGACTCCCAGGTCAGGCTTAGGTGCTACTGGATTGGGCTTGCGCCAGGTCTTTACCCAGTCTTGATTAGAATCTATCAGATCGGGATAATTCGCCCATAATTCTTGATCCAGCAATTCTAATGCTTGGATTTGGTGCGGCAAACCCTGATAATATCTGGCTACGTCACGAATTTTGATCATTCTTTTTCACTCTGTTTAGTAGTGGGACTAGGCAGCCAATAGGCTAAAACGCTCTGAGCGGTTCCCCAAAACAAGGCTAAGCGATTCGAGTCTAAAGGCTGCAAGGCCACCATACTCAGGCAAAAGGACAGAATCGAACAGCTAATAATTACCTGAAAATAGAAAACCATTTAGACCTCTGGCGGTTTGGGGCGATCGCTTCTTTCCATGATTAGATTATAGGCTCTCTGGTGGTGTCTTTGGTCGATCCAGGCATGGTAAAGATTGTTATGGACTTGTACAGAATGCCCCATCTGTTGGGCGGCTAGGCTATCTGCTAAGCCAAATTCTAGGGTTCTTATTGCCCAGCAATGGCGTAGATCGTAAGGACTGAAGGGAATGCCATAGCGCTTAAAAGAGCGAGTAATTCTGCTGCCTAACTCGGTGTTATTTTTGCCCGTGACCTGGGGGATTTTAGGATTCTTTAAATTAAACTGCTCTACCCATTCGGGATAGCAGGCCCAGACTTTTCTGGCTCCAGTTTTGGTGTCTCCTAAGACTTGCAAAATTGGCATTAACGCCAGGTCGAGATGGAATACCTCATGCGGTCTTAAGCCATAGGTGGCCAGCATCCCATATACCCATTGATACTCTGGATTGGGAATCTTGGCGAAGTTTTGGGCAATCGCTAGGTCGTCTGGCAGGTTTCTAGCCTGTACTTGGGTGGGTGAGTATTTGCCAGCTAGAGGCTTAAGGTCTATGGCGATGCCTGCGAGTTTGGCTAGGGCAGATAACACCATGCAGTATCGCTGTCTGGTTCTGGTGTCTGGTTTCGTGGCTAAAACCATGTTTTTGATCACTGCACTGGTGAGATTCTCTTCTGGTAAATGCCTAAAGACCGTTAAATATTCTTTCTCCCAAGTGGTGAGAGTTTTGGGATTGCGATCGCGCTTGGCAAAGTATTCTTGCTCAAATTTACTTGCCCAATCTTGAGCAGTAATTGGGGTTTGGTGAGTTTCAGATAGATAGGGCTGCCAGTCAAATTCGCCACAGTCAAGTAGTGCGCCGATCTTCTTTGCCTCTAGTTCCGATTCTTTCAGTCCTACTAGGTTGGCATGAATGCCTAGGTAAATTCGCTGCTGGTAGGC
>JANRLH010000058.1:0-30902 GCA_033762795.1 Pseudanabaenaceae cyanobacterium bins.68 | reverse complement strand
TATGCCCCCCGCTTCAAATCTGCCTAAGCTACCTCTGAAGCTTCCCCTCAGCCTAGTTCTGATTGCTCCAGCATTACTTCAGGTGGCCATGGTCGTAGGGGCAGTTGGCTGGTTATCCTGGCGCAATGGTCAATCGGCGATCACCGAACTAGCCACCAAGATCGAGTCTGGGGTGGCAGGGCAGATTGAACAGCACCTAGACATCTATTTTGGCGCTCCCTACCAACTTACGGAGACAAACATCGCCCTGTGGCGATCGCAGCCGCAGGTGTTCCAGGATAAGCTGGCGCTGGAGCGCTATTTTGCTTTGCAGCTAGATGCTCGCCCGGAAATTGATCAGATCTATGTGGGCTTGGCGGATGGCAATATCGTATTAGCAGGGCGAGGTACAGATGGTAATCTGATCACTAAAGCCACCACCAAGTATCCCCAACTCGGTTTTTATAGCCTAGATCGCGATCGCCGCCGTAGTGTTCAAATCAAATTAGAACCTCGCTACGACCCGCGCCAGCGTCCTTGGTATCGGGCAGCCATGGCCAACGCCCAAAAAACCTGGAGCCCAGTCTATCGATTTATCGAAGGGGAGATGGGGATCACCGCCTCTGAGCCTTTTTATGATTCCCAAGGCAAACTAGTAGGGGTGATGGCAGTGGATCTGACCCTGGAGCGCTTGAGCCTGTTTTTGCGATCGCTGCGTAATGGGCAGAAGGGGCAATTATTTATTCTCAGTCGCCAAGGGGAACTACTGGCAAGTTCGGAGCCTGAAATGGTGCCTTCTAGCGGCAAGATTCAGAATCCGATTACCCAACAAGCGATCAGTACGATTCTGAGCCAAACTAATCACAGCCTGGCAAATCTCAATCAGGTGAAGCTGCTCCAGCTTAGTTTCAATCAAGTGAATTATCTGCTGCGAGCCTTACCCTACCGCGATGCTCACGGGTTGAATTTGATCATCGTATCTGTAGCAGCCGAATCCGAATACATTGCCCAGATTGCTGCCAATACCCAAGATACGATTTATCTATCGGTGATTGCGGTGGCAATTACCCTAGTGTTGGGTATAGCCATAGCTCGGTGGCTCACCCTGCCCCTGGTGCGCATCCATGCTGCCTCAGCCAAGTTGATTTCTGGAGACTTTAGTCAACGGGCAGATGAGACTCAAGGCACCAGTGAAGTGAGTATGCTAGCCCAGTCTTTTAACCAGATGGCAGCAATGTTGCAAAGCTCTTTTACGCGATTGCAAACCATGAATAATCAACTAGAGCAGCAAGTGGCAGCGCGGACTGCGGATCTTGCGATCTCAGAACAAAAATTTGCCAAGGCTTTCCGTTGTTCTCCTTACCCAATGACGATTACCACGATTGCCGAGGGGATATTTGTAGAGGTTAATCCCAGTTTTTGTAAACTGAGTGGCTACACCGAAGAGCAGCTTATTGGTTCTAACTACCTGGAGCTAGGGCTATGGCATCGCCTGGAGGATCGCGAGCGGCTGATGGGTGAATTACAAACTGAAGGCAGGCTAGTAGAAAAATTAGTGGGTTTACGCGATCGCCATCGGCAACTACATCAAATTTTGTGCTCGGCGGAGGTGATTCATCTGCAAAATCAAGATTGTGTATTGTGGATTGCCCTAGATGTAAGCGATCGCCTGCAAGCAGAAGCCGCCCTCAAACGGACTAATACCCTACTTGAAGCCCAAAAAGAAGTGGCGATCGACGGCATCCTATCCGTAGATGAGCAGGGACGAATCACTTTTTTTAACCAAAGATTCTGTCAGATTTGGCAAATTCCGCCCGCACTAGTCGAAGTCAACGCCAACATTCACTGGTGTGTGAATACCCTTCAAGACTTAGTGGAGCCAGTAGCAGAACTAGTGAGCGCGATCGAGTATGCCTACGATAGCGATTATGAACCATTGCAGCATGAACTAGCTCTACCGGACAGCCGCGTAATTGATTGTTTCTCATCGCCCCTATACATCGATGGTCATTTTGGCGGCATGGTGTGGTATTTCCGTGACATCACCGCCAGAGTTAGAGCCGAACAAGCTGAACACGCTTCAATTCGACAAATTGAAAAGCAAAATGGCTTACTGTTGCACCTCAATCAACTGCCCGCCCTGGTGCAAGGTAATCTCACTCAAGCGATCGCCGAAATTACTGAGCTTTGTGGCAACACCCTCGAAATTGAGCATATCAGCGTGTGGTTGTGGAATGCCAGCAAAACCCACCTCTATTGCCAGGACTGCTATCAGTATTCCACCAGGTCTCACCTCTCTCTGCCTTTAGTTACGGGAGAGACTGCCAGTAATTACTTACAGTTATTGGGTTCCGAACGCCTAGTTACCGCACCCTTTAGCTCTGAACAGGGCTCTATCCTCAGCGCTCCAATTCGCTCCCTATCTGGAGAAGTGGTGGGGATGGTCTGTTTGGAAAAGCCTGAGCCAGAATGGTCGGTAGAACTAAAAAGTTTTGCCACCTCTCTAGCAGACCTTCTGGTCTTGGGCATAGAAGCCCGCGATCGCCAAGAGATCAATCTGCACCTGCGCATCGCCAAGGATGCCGCCGAAGTTGCCAACACCGCCAAAAGTGAGTTTTTACGACACATGAGCCACCAGTTACGCACGCCCCTCAATGCCATTCTGGGTTTTGCTAGTCTGATGGAATCGGAACCCAATCTCTCCCCAGAACAAAAAGAGCAGCTAGAAATTATCAGCGACAATGGCCAGGAACTCCTAAACATCATTGTGGCAGCCCTAGAAATGTCGGCTATCCAGGCAGGAAAATTGGCATTTAATCCTGAGAAGTTTGACTTGCGCCGCTTACTAGAACCCCTAGAGCAGAAATTTTTACCCCGAGCGATCGCTAAGCAACTTGAATTAAAATTTGAGACTGAGATCCCAGACAGCACTCAAGTTTATAGCGATCTCACCAAGCTGACTCACATCCTTGATCAACTCCTCACCAACGCCATTACTTTCACCGATCAAGGGGTGGTTAAATTGCGAATCTACCAGCCCAGTCCTACCCAGATCGGGTTTGAGGTTACCGACACAGGCATTGGCATCGCCCCTGAGCAACTAGAAAAAATTTTTGAGGCCTTTGGCAAATCCAGATATGCTACTGCCAATCAAACTGGTGTAGGTTTGGGGCTACCAATTATCCAAAACTATGTCCAAATCCTAGGCGGCCAACTCCAAGTCAGTAGCAAACTTGGTCAGGGCAGTTGCTTTCACTTTGAGATTGGTTGTGGTCAGCCCACCTGATCTAGATACTTGCCTTTGATTTTAGATCTTGAGGACTTACGCAAAGGTGAGCGAAAACCAGGGTTTTAAGTGGGGTGTGGGGCGTAGCCCGACTTGAGGGCTTTGACCTCAGACTCCCTTTTTACCAAAGTTCTCAAATTAGGCGGCACAAGTCCTGAGATCTTGTCTGTGATCGGCTTGAGTAACAGCGCCGTATTAGACTAGAATACACCCTGTAGGATTATGATTTTGGGATACCCCTCAAAAAACAAGGCTGGCGCAGGATAGAAATATGTCCAAAGTGGTAGGAATTGACCTAGGAACAACTAATAGTTGCGTAGCTATCCTGGAAGGAGGTACAACTACGGTGATTGCCAATGCCGAAGGTGAACGGACTACACCAAGTATTGTGGGCTTTCTCAAGGATGGCAACGAACGGATTGTAGGCTCAGTCGCCAAGCGCCAAGCAGTGCGCAATCCGCTCAATACCGTATACAGCATCAAGCGCTTCATCGGCCGCCGCTGGAACGAAACCGAAGATGAGCGCGGTCGTGTCCCTTATCAAGTAGTACGGGGCAAAGACAGTACAGTAGATGTAGCGATCGCTACTAAAGATGGTACCAAACAATTCACTCCCCAAGAAATCTCCTCAATGATCTTGCAAAAGCTGAAGCAGGATGCCGAAGCTTACCTAGGAGAGTCAGTAGACAAAGCTGTGATTACTGTACCTGCCTACTTCACCGATGCCCAGCGCCAGGCGACCAAAGATGCGGGCATGATTGCGGGTCTAGAGGTGCTAAGAATCGTGAATGAACCTACCGCCGCTGCCCTCGCCTATGGTCTAGACAAAGTTGATCAAGAGCAGATTGTCCTGGTATTTGATTTGGGGGGCGGTACTTTTGATGTGTCAGTGCTGCAATTGGGGGATGGCATTTTTGAAGTGCGGGCTACTGCCGGCAACAATCATTTAGGGGGGGATGATTTTGATGCCTGCTTGGTAAACTGGCTAATTGAAGATTTTAAATCGGCGGAAGGAATTGATTTGAGTCAAGATCGGGCTGCCTTACAACGGCTGAAAGAAGCTGCCGAAAAAGCCAAAATCGATTTGTCTAGCTCACCTACTGCGCTGATTAGCTTACCCTTTATTGCCAGTGGCGAAGATGGTCCTAAGACGATTGAAGTGGATCTAGATCGGGCTAAGTTCAATGAGCTTACTGCCCATCTGGTGAAAATGACCCTGGATCCCACGGCTCAAGCGATTAAAGATGCGGGCTTGAGTCCCAAGGAAATTGATCGGATTATTCTAGTAGGTGGCTCTACCCGTATTCCCGCTGTTCAAGAAGCGATCTCCAAATTTTTTGATGGGCGTAAACCTGATCAGACGGTCAACCCCGATGAAGCCGTGGCAGTAGGGGCGGCGATTCAAGCTGGGATTATGGGCGGGGAAGTTAAAGACTTGCTACTACTGGATGTGATTCCGCTGTCGATCGGCTTAGAGACCATGGGCGAAGTATTTACCAAGATCCTAGATCGCAACACCACCATTCCCACTAGTAAATCGCAAATTTTTTCTACTGCTAGCGACAACCAAAGTACGGTAGAAATTCATGTATTGCAGGGCGAGCGGGCAATGGCGAAGGACAATAAAACCCTGGGTCGCTTTGAACTAACTGGCATTCCGCCCGCACCTAGAGGTGCGCCCCAAATTGAAGTTTCCTTTGATATTGATGCCAATGGCATTTTAAGAGTTTCGGCTAGGGATGCAGATACGGACATTGAGACTAGTATTAGTATCACCAACACTGGCGGCCTTAGCCAAAGTGAAATTGAACGGATGCGAATTGAAGCAGAGGTCTATGCGGATGAGGATGCTGAACGGCGGGCGCTGGCAAATGTACGCATCCAAGGCATTAATCTATCACGCGCGATCGAGGAAATGTTGAAGGAGTTTGGCGCGGCGGTAATTCCTGCTAGTGCCAGATCCCAGGCGGAGCAGCGAATTGCTTCCCTCAAAAAAGTGCTTGATCAGGGCAGCCTAGAAGAAATCACTGTTCAAATCAAAGAGCTGCAAAATTCTTCCTTTGAAATTACCCAAATGGTAGATAAGCATTCCCAGGTGGAGCGGGTGAAACCGAAAGATGCTCTACAGTTTACTAGTGGGGATGAGGAGTAATGTCTCTATTTGACTGGTTCGCAGAGACGCGGCTGCGGGTAAGTGAAACCCAAAAACGCCTGGATGCGGAGCGTTCTGATCTAGAGCCTGAATCTACGCCTGAGCGGGAAATCCCCGATGGCCTGTGGCATAAGTGTAGTAGCTGTGCTGCCCTCACCTATGTTAAAGATCTGCGCCGCAACTTGATGGTTTGTCCTAGTTGTGGTCATCATGTGCAGGTGGGAGCTTATGATCGGATTGAGCAACTGGTTGATCCTGGCACTTGGATCGAGATTAATCCTGGGTTAGAGTCCTGTGATCCCCTGGGTTTCAAGGATCGAAAATCCTATCGCGATCGCTTAAAAGAGACCAAAGCTAAAACGGGTCTGCATGATGGGGTAATTACTGGCACTGGCAAGATTGGCGGTCATGGCTTGGCGCTGGCGGTGATGGATTTTAGTTTTATGGGTGGCAGCATGGGGTCGGTAGTGGGAGAAAAAATTACCCGCTTGATCGAATTGGCTACTAGTCAGCGCTTGCCGGTGGTGATTGTCTGCGCTTCGGGAGGGGCAAGAATGCAAGAGGGGATCTTGAGCTTGATGCAGATGGCTAAGACCTCAGCCGCCCTGGGACAGCACCGTAATGCGGGTATTCTCTATCTGCCAGTTTTGACTCACCCTACTACGGGTGGCGTAACTGCAAGCTTTGCCATGCTAGGAGATGTGATTTTGGCGGAGCCGAAGGCGATGATTGCCTTTACCGGACGGCGGGTAATTGAACAGACCCTAAAGCAAAATATTCCCGATGATTTTCAGACAGCGGAGTATCTCCTAGAACACGGGTTTGTGGATGCTGTGGTAGCGCGATCGCAACTCAAGTCTACCTTGGCGAGAATTATTAGCTTGCACCAGCAGGACTTAGGCAAAGGTGGTCTAAAACCCTGCCTTTAACCTGGGGTGTGGGGCTCCATTTGAGGGCAAAGCTCTCAAACTCCCTTTTTACAACAGTTCCCGAATTAGGCTGCGTCAGTCCTGACCAGGTGGAGCTAGTTTGGGTCAGACTGCTCCAGATAGTCAACTTCGGTATTGTAGGCTAACTGGGTTGGATCAACTACCTGTTGAGCGATCGCTAGCTGAGCCGCAAAGGCTAGTTTAGGAGCTTGATTTTGGAGTACAGTCAATCTGGCTTGGCGATCGCGATTGCGTTGATTAATTTTGGTATTTAGCCCACGCAGCCACAGAAATCTGATCCCAGGAATGGTGATAAATAGGATGGCATAGCCCAACAACCAACCATAAAGGCTAGCGATCACGGTCAAAACTCCACTGATCTGTTCTACCTCCTGCAGTAGTCCCCCTAAGCCCAAGGCGGCCACCAGATAAAATAGGCCAAGACCAATAGTCTGGAACACCTGACCTTGGGTAGCACGGCTAAACTGCCAGGGCTGTTCCACCAGATAGCCCAGATCTGATTGGGGTGGGCGCTCGGTCGCCACCTGTTGCAAGTCTGGAAAGTTGTAGGCCAATTCGCCCGCCTCGCTCACCTGGGGGTAGCCGTTAAACTTGACTAAGACGGGTAGCATATAATCTTCGCTTGCGGTGCTGACTTGATCCAAGTAGGGGGCTACCTGTTCAGCAATGACTGCGCCCTGGTGTTGTCGAATCAAGTTAGCGATCGCTTGCCATCGCTGCTGCTCCAAATTGCGGTTGGGATTGCCATCGCCAAATAGCACCGAAAATACCGCTTCTAAAAAGCCCAGTTCAGTCGATTGGGTTGATGCAGTTGCCGCCTGTTCATAGTAATTTGGCGTAAATACTGACCAGGCATCACCCCAGTAGATCCAGCCTCCAGGACTAAACCCGCCCAAATTGATCGATCTACCCTCACTGCGCTCCTCTCGCTCTTGATCCTTTTGGGTCTGAATCGCAATTACTGCCAGCACTATGCCGATGACGACAATCGCAATCGCCACGATCAGCAAAATACCAAAGGAGAGCCGAAACAGCCAGAACAGCCATTTCCACGCCAGTTGGGTCAGGGCTAATAACCGTAAGCGCAGCGATCGCTTAAATAAGCGCTGACGTAGGTCTGGGGCAAATACATAGGCAATCTCGCCGGTCTCTGACACCTGAAGATTAGCAGCAGATTGGCTAGCCAGATTTACCAACTCGCGGTTAGCTATTCTGAGATCCAATCCTTGGGCAGTGGCTAGATCCCCGACTGTCACCCGATAGTTAAGCTGCTCGATCGCTGAAATTAGTTGAGTCTGGGTCAACATTGCCAATCACCAATAAACCTACTAAACATTATGCTGAGGACTGATGCAAACGGATCTGAAACCTTAAATGCCAGAAAAATATCTATTCTCTGGATCGGGCTGGCGGATTGGCTGGCAGGCTCACCCGCCAAAGGGGCTAATCGGCGGCGACCATTGGGGATTTGAGCTAACTGAGTTGGAATTAATCCATTTTTGTGCCTTAGTCTCACAACTGCAAGGGGCGATCGCGGCAATTGAACCAGAACTTGCCGATCAAGAAGAATTAGCCTGCACTGGGGCGATCGCTAACCTGCGTCTGGAAGTTGAGGGTGTACCACCCACCTATAGCTGGTATGTTTGCCTAGAGTGCGCCCAGCGTCAGCTAGAGGGCAGTTGGCCACCTGGAGCTATGCCTGAGTTGTTGGCGGCGATCGCTAATCTGCAAAATCTGGCTGGGTTTAATAGTGATTACCCACCTTGCGATGATGAGTAGCGGTGATACCCTGGGGCTTAGATACCTTGCCTTCAGTAGCGATCGCATAGATCAACCAATGATCACTGCATTCCATCCGGCTGGCAACCTGGCATTCAATATAGGCGAGCGCTTCCTGCAAAATTGGCGCTCCATTGCTGGCGGGCTGGGTTTTGATCCCGGCAAACCGATCGGCTCCTGGGGCAAAGCGCTTGAGGAAATGCTGCATCAGCTTGGTATAGTTGCCCTCCTCCAGCACATTCAACACAAAGCGATCGCCCACCTGCATAAACGATTCGATCGCCCGATCTTTAGCCACTGCAATACTGATGCCTAGCGGCTTGAAACTAGCTTGGGTTACCCAGGAGGCCAACATCGCACTTTTGAGTTGGTCTTTGTGGGCGGTGATGATATAGAGACCACCAGCAATTCTGCCCAGGGCTTTATCTAGATCGGGATTGATCGCCTTCGCCTGACTGATATTTTGCTTACGGGTGAGCAACTGACCTAAGTCGGTGCCAGACTCTTCGCACAATTGATAAACTGCACTGGTTGGCGGTGCTTGCAATCGAATCATGGCAAAACCACTGGTCAAGCCCAGGTCAGTCAACTGATTTGCCAGTAGATCAATCGGCTGATCCTCGCCGCCAAAACATTCATACAGCCCAAAATACTGCTTGTGGTTGGCTGCTGCCAAAATATTGCCGACTCCAGTGGAGTTAGGTGCCATGCCAATCACTAGGCCGTTTGCCTGCTCTACCGCTTCGCGGATTTCCTGCAGGTCTGCCACTTTGAGGTCGACCATTTCTACGGCTACACCAGTTTTAGTAATGCCCTTGGCAATCGCCTGGGACAAGCGATCGCTAAAACCATAGTCTGAGGTATAAAACACTGCCACATTGGTTGCGGTTTTGGTCTGGGATTCACTCCAGGTGCGATAGTTGGCTACCAGGGCGGGGAGATGATGCCGCAACAGAGGCCCGTGACCAGTAGCGATCGCCTGGAACCCAGGTAGCTCATCCATACGTTTCAGGGCTGCTAGTACCGAGCGGGCGTTGGGTGCCATCAAGCAATCATAGTAAAACCGATAGTCGGGCATAATCGCAGTCAGATCGCGATCGTACAGTTCTGCGCTGCAATAGTGCATGCCAAATACATCACAGGTAAATAGGGTCTCACTACCAAAATCGTAGGTGAGCATCGTATCTGGCCAATGGAGGTTGGGCGCACTGACAAACTGCAACATATGCCCCTGCCCCAGGTCAAGCTGATCACCATTTTTGACTACGATCGACTCAAAGGGTTGATGAATGAATCCTGCCAAAAACTGAATCGCCACCTTACTGGCTACTACCACTGCCTGGGGAGCGATCGCTAGCAAGTCCTTGACCAAGCCGCTATGGTCTGGTTCAGTATGGCTGATGATCAGATAGTCAATTTTCTGGGGATCAACCAAGCCCTGCAAGGTATCTAGATACAACTGCCGAAACTTGGCGTGGGAGGTATCTACCAGGGCAGTTTGATCGGCTTGAATTAAGAAAGAGTTATAAGTAGTACCGTTATTTAAACCAAACTCAATGTCAAAGCGATCACGATCCCAGTCGAGGCTGCGAATGGCAGTGGTATGGTCAGCTATCGGCTCCACCTGCATAGACAGCCGCCGCGCAATCCCCAAGTGATCAGTAATCGTGAGTGGGGTAGCTAAAGTTAGGGTCATAAATTTTTATCAGTAATTTTGCCTACCATTATTGCTCACCCCCGCCCTAATTTGGCTCCCTTCCTACACTTTCAAAACCCAAGCACTGCGATTTTCCTGGTTCACAAATGCCGTGGGGATCACCTCTAGATTTACGCCCAAAGACTTAAAGGCAGAACGGATCAAAGTGGCATGGCTAGCCTCATTGGCGCCGATACTAGCACCAGCAGTAATGAGGGCAGGAGTCTTGAACTGGGCTGCTTCTTGACCATAGGCGATCGCGGCATCTACTTCCAGAGCGAGGGCTAATTTGGCAATGTTGACATCAGAATCTAGGTTGCCTTCGCCCCGATCAAGGTAGGGCTTAACCGTGGGTAAATATTCGGACTTGGCTGCTACTGGAGTTGCCCCCAAGCTGCGAATTACCTTGATCAGGGTATCCCGGTGGACTTTGTGATCTGCTTGATTAGCTAAGGCAATCGCCAACACTGCCTTACCCACTTCAGATTGGGATAGTTTACCAGCCGCAAAGCCGTAGGCCCAAATGGCTTGATGTTCGTAAAATAAAGCATTGTTCAGGATCTTGGCATCAGCTTTAGGATTAGCGATCGCTTGATCAGTAAGCAGAGCAGTTCCAACTGCACCAGTGCCCAGGATTGCGGACTTGATCAGATGGCGGCGACTTTGATTCATTTTATTTAGCAGTTGAATTTTTCAGTTGACAAAAAGTTATACGCAGCTTTCTAGCTCTTAGTTTTCTGATTGCTCAAACACCCCAGGGCAGTTGACGCCAAGCCTGCACCAGAGCGCGATCGCGGCACTGATAATCGGGCATTTTTGCGGCTACTAGCTGCCAAAAGTCACGGGAATGGTTCATGTGCTGCGTGTGGCATAGCTCATGGACAAACACATATTCGACCAACTGGGGCGAAACAAATAGAAGCTTGTAGTTGAGGCTAATATCTTGATGCCTAGAGCAACTTGCCCAGAGGGTTTTCTGCCCGCGAATGGAGATCTGCTTGCAGGGTAAGGCTACTTTTTGACTCATAGCTCGCAGCCAAGGCACTAAATACTCCTGCCCCTTTGATTTTAGCCAACTGGCTAGGGCTTTCTGCCACAGAGCGGGAGGGAGTTGGTGCAGAGCATAACTACTGGTAAGCATTAAGCTCTGGTTTGATTGATTTGGCATCAGTCGAAGTCCACTTGAGTTACCAGCTTGCAAGTAGTCAATTTGCCAGGTTTGGGCGATCGCTTGCAATTCCAATTGCCGAGGTAACAAGAGGGGCTGAGCTTGAGACTGAGATCCTAGCTTTGCCAGACTTTTCTGAATCCAGGCTTGCTTTTGAGCCACTATTCCTGCAATCAGACTCTGGTCATAGCCCTGGGGTACAACTACCACCACCCCCTTAAGGCTGACTTCAATCCGCAGCGATCTAGCTTTGGCGCTAGTTTTTACTGCATAGTCAAAGGTCATCACTAACCTACTAGGCAACCTGCCTTGAGCGCGATCGCGGGATGAGCCGCTGCTTCTACTAAATCCTGGTCATGGGTAGTGATCAACACCGTCATTCCAGTAGCATTCAACTGCTTAAAAATATTCACCACTAGCCAGGCGTTTTCCAGATCCAGGTTACCTGTAGGTTCATCCGCCAGCAGCAGGGGGGGGGAATTGACGATCGCTCGCGCAATGCTTACCCTTTGCTGTTCGCCACCAGAAAGTTGAGCCGGGAAACAATCGGCCTTTGCTGCCAATCCGACCCGATCCAGCACCGGAGTGAGTTTTGCCTGAATTTCACCGCGATTATAGCCTTGAGCCATCAACACAAAAGCCACATTTTCTGCCACGGTTCTCTGCTCCACCAGCTTATAATCCTGAAACACCACGCCAATGCGGCGGCGCAGTTTAGCTAAGCGATCGCCCTTCAGACTATTGAGACAGGTATTTAGCACCCACACCTCCCCAGCCGTAGGTTTTTCCTCCCCATAGATCAACTTCAGTAAGGTAGACTTCCCCGAACCAGAGTGCCCAGTGATAAATAAAAACTCACCCATATTCACCTGTAAGTTCAGGGATTTCAGCCCGATCACGCCGTTGGCGTAGGACTTATCTACCTGGGCAAACCGCACTACTGGTTGAGTTGGATCAACCACAAACTCAAGGGGTTCTGGTTTCAGCCAAGCCTGTAACTGTTCTAGCATTAGCCTTTCCATCCCAGCCGTTGTTGGAGCGCACACCAGGCAAATTGGGGAATTGACAACATTCTGCGCCACCGCCAAGGCTCCAGATACAAGCGGTATAGCCACTCTAAATTCCAGTTTTGCATTAACTTAGGCGCTCGTTGCTTAACTCCCGACCACACATCAAAACTGCCCCCCACTCCAATCCAAATACTATTGGCACAAAGATGACGGTGCTGTTCAATCCAGAGTTCCTGACGAGGCACACCCAAACCCACCAAAATCAAGTGGGGTTGCTGATCTGCCAAGCTTTGCAGGATTTTAGCTTCTTCAAGGGCATCAAAATAGCCATGGTGCATTCCCACTAGGCAACTGCGATCAAATTGGGGCATGGTCTTTTGCCAAGTTTCAACCACCAATTCCAAAATTCCAGGCGCTCCCCCAATCAAATAGAGGGTCTTGTGGTGGATTCCCACCGCTCTTACTAGGGTTTCGGCTAGTTCAATCCCAGGGCAGCGCTCGATCGCCAAATTCAGCGATCGCAAATACAACACCACCCCCGCACCATCCGGTACTGCTAGCTCTGCCGCCTCAATCACCCTAGCCAGATCGGGATTAGACCTGGCTTGCATCACCATCTCGGTATTGAGAGTAACCACCTGAGTACCCACCCCCTGCAATAGGCGCTCAGTCAGCCAATCACCGTAGCAATCGTGCACATCTACGGGAACACCCAATACTCTTTGTTTTTGCAGAGTCACACTCAAAATTAATTCCTAGGCTAAGCGTCTATCCTAGCTAAATATTCTAAGGGATCAGGGAGACTTTCTAGGCAGCCTCCACCAGAAGCGATCGCAGGGTTGATAGACCCTTTTTCACCTGACGGGAGATGGTTACTGCACTCACACCGTAGATTTTCGCCACTTCCCGTTGGGTAATATCTTCTAGAAACACATACTCCACAATTTCGCGGGTTTTAGGATCTAAGCAAGTGAGGGCTTGGTTTAACCTGATCCCTTCTTCATGGCCGAACTGATCCCAGGATTTAGGATCGGCCATCAATTCCAGCAAACAATCAGAATCTAAATCTTGATGGGAAAGGGGAGCATCCAAGCTCACAGGCGAGCGATTTTGATAGGCTAGCTTTACCTCTGACCACTCTAATTCAGAAATATGCAATGCTGCTGCCAACTCTCGATCAAGGGGCTCTCTACCTAAATCTGCTCGCAACTGGCGTGCCAGGCGATAGGCTTGATCGTGTAACTCTTGCCAGCGGCGAGGAATTCTGAGGATGTGGCGTTTATCTCGCAAGTAGTGCTGAATTTCACCGCGAATGTAGCGAGTAGCAAAGGAGCTAAAAGCATAGCCCTTATCCATTTCAAATCGATCAATTGCTCCAATTAAGCCGATCGCACCCACTTGCAGCAAGTCTTCATAGGTCTCTACGCTCTGATGTAGCCAGTAAGTCACTTCTTTCTTGACCAAACCGATATTCATCTGCACAATTTGGTTCCGCAGTTTGGCAGATCTGTTCTGTTGGTATTGCTTCAAAAGTTCCAGGCAAATGCTCTTCTGCTCTGGAGAAAACTGTTTAGTTGGTGGCTCAACTTTTGATTGCTGCTTGGGCATTTACAAAACCTCTTCGACCTTTGGTCTAATCATAGGCAAAGACCAAGCAATCCACACCTACCTTCGCATTAGGATTTGCCAACCTAACAGATTGTTAGGCTGAATTGTACCAAATCCCTATGGCTTACGCAGTCTGATTTAGGGATTAAAGACCCACACTCCTTCTGTAGTGAAGATTTGGAGATTGGTATTAAAACAAGCTCTGGTTTTTTATCGCGCTTGGCACGGCAATTAACCGCAAATTCAAATTCCCAAGCCTAAAACAAGCGTTTGCCGCCGTCAGGTCGAATAGTATTCCAGTTGGTTTTGGCTGTAGCCAGTTGCTCACCAGTGATCTGAGCCCCAGTGAGGTCTGCACCACAGAGGTTAGCCCCACGCAAATTTGCCTGCTTGAGGTATGCTCCTTTCAAGTTAGCGTTGCTGAGGTCGGCGTTGGATAGATCGGTTTTGCTCATGTAGGCACCTTGCAGGTTGGCTTCTTTCAAGTCTGCTTGATCTAAGCAAGCGCTCCCTAGGTCGGCTTTGTTGAGAATGGTACGAAATAGCTTTGCACCCCGCAAGTTAGCACCATTCAACTTGGCAGAAGTCATGATCGCCCCTTGAAAGTTGGCATTAGTCAGGTTGGCTTGACAAAAATCGGCTTCAACTAGGCGCGATCGGTTCATGATCACCCCAGTTAGGTTTGCCCCTGCCAAGGAGATTTTAGAGTGATCTTGGCTACCAAAGTTGCGCCGTCCGTGATTGTATTCGGCAATGATCTTACGACCACCCTTCAGTTCATTCCCCCCTCTAGATTGATCGCGGGTAACCTGGCCATGAATCCCAGTAACGTGCCATCTAGCTGCTCTTTTATGTGCTTCTGGGCGTTCGGATACCACTTGAACTGTGCTTTGAATACCAGGCACAGTGCTAGGCTGTTCGATCGCTAGGGGTTGGGGAAGTGAAGTGGAATCACGGTTAGCGAGGGCTTCGATCACCTCTTCTGCAGTACGATAACGGGTAGCGGCAGACTGTTGCAGGAGCCGATCAACTATCACCGCCAAATCATTAGACAGGGTAACGTGCGATCGCCAATCAATTTGACCAGTATATTCATCGTAGCCAAAATCCTTGGGAGACCTGTAGCTCATCAAATACAGGCAGCACATGGTCAGAGCATAGAGGTCGCTGGAATAGACGGGACGCATTGCCATTTGCTCAGGCGGAGCAAACCCTGGGGTACCAATCGCAAAGTTAGTTAGCATTTCGGCCGGATCTTGGGCATCACGGCTGGGTGAACGATTAACTTGGGTAGAAACTGCGCCAAAATCAATTAGTACCAACTGCCCATCTTGTTTGCGTCTGATGATGTTGGCTGGCTTAATGTCTCGATGGATTACCCCATTTTGATGAATAAACCCGAGGGCGGGCAAGAGTTCTGCCAAAATTTTGCGAATTTCCATTTCACTAAATTTGCCGCGCCGCTCTAGTTCCTGCTTGAGGGTCTCTCCTTCCACGTATTCTTGAACTAGATAAAAGTTGCCACCTTCCTCAAAATAATCCAGCAATCGGGGAATCTGGGGGTGATTGCCAATTTTCCCCAGGGTAAAAGCTTCCCGTTCAAACAGTTCTCTAGCCATTTTCATCACCCCCGCCGATTGGGTATTAGGGCGCAACTGCTTGATTACGCAGGTGGGATGACCTGGTAAGCCTGTATCTGCTGCCAAAAATGTTGCCCCAAAACCACCCTTACCCAAAGGACGGGAGGAACGATAGCGATCGCGCAACAACAGAGGCGACCCACAATTGCGACAGACAACGTCTTGGGGGGTATTCTCTGGAGTAGAGCAGTTGGGGTTGACGCAGTAGCTCACAATTTTACCTAGTTTAGGCTAGTATTTCTAAATAATATCTAAAAATCGCTAAAATCACCCAAGTCATCCAGGTTCTTGCTGCCAAATGACGGGCGCGGATCGGAAAGGTTACCCGTAGGGCGATTGCGAGAACGGCTACGACGGTCAGAACTATCCTGATCTAAGTCTGAATTTGAGTTGGCATCTAAGTTGGCATCTAAGTTGGGTTTGCGGCGGCGGCGACTGGATTCCGAAAAATTCTGATCAGGGGCAGGATTAATATCAATGATGTTGTCGCTATCGGTTTCTGCACTGTTACCATTGCTTCGGCGGCGGGAGTTGCGCCGATTTTTCACATCTCCTCCTAGCTCTGAAATTCCTTCATTAGGATTGACGCCAGTGGCACTGCGCATGCGGCGGGAAGTCTCAGAATAGTCAGTTAGCTCCCTTCTAGGGTCAAGCTCCACGCGATAGCCGTAGCTGGAACGGGCTTCAGGGGGGGCAGATGGCTGATCTGGCTCTGGATCGAAGGGGTTCATGGGAGGAGAGCGTCTAGCCTGCTCAGCTAGGGCTTGCCTCAAAATTAGAGACTCCACCGCAAACCAGCCAGCAAAGCCTACCACCAAAACCTGGGCTAATTGGGTGGTGATCTCCATGCGGAAGTTGAATGCCAGCAGAATAATGCCATACACCAGCGCGATCGCGCTGAAGAAAACATCGTGGTCTCTAGCGAGTTCAGGTCTAAAGTTGCGGACAAAGTAGAGACCCACCCCACCCAGGGCTGCCACAATTGCCAATAGGATCATGAGCGGGTTGCCGCCAATGTTAATCATTCGGTATCATTCCCCTGTGATGTGGTTTGTCTAGTGTAGTTGATCCAGATTAGACCTGATAGTGAGCGGGAAGGATCACCCAGCAAAGATTGCCTAGAACAGATCCCTGAAGATGATTCTTCCCATGCTAAATACTAGGCTTTAGCTCTTGCGTGCGATTTTATCTTTGTTGCTAGCAATCAAGATTAGACCGCCAAGCAGCCCTAAAACTGCCACGCCGAAACCCAAGCTCCAGAAAAAGTTAATTAAAGATGGTGTCATAAGCTGCTGTGAATGATTTTAATAAATGATTTTTGGCTGATTCTAACATTTTACAGGACTTACGCCGTCTGATTTGGGAAGTGCTGGAAAAAGGGGGATAGCCCCACACTTGCTTTAAGTCTTAATTTTATTCATGTTTGACCTGATTGATGCCATGAATTATCCAATAACTGATGCTGAGGGCAAGAATTGCCAGAGCCAGGCCAGTTAGATCGCTGCCACCAACTTTGGAGTCAAAAATCACTAGTTTGCGGGCAACCGCAGTGAGGGAGGTGGCAATCACCAGTTCTAGCTGAATCGTATGTTTTTTGAGGTAGGCAGTGATGTTTTCGAGGATTTCAATTGCGATTAGTACATTTAAAAATAGGCCGAAGATTTTTAGCAGTTCTGTACTAAAAAAGGGTTTAGTCGTATTCAGCAGATCTTTAACTAGGGTAAAAATTAGATCCAAGACTGCGATCAAGGTGACAAACACCATAACGAGCGCTAAAACTTTGACTACGATTTGAACTACCCAGTCAATGGCAGCAAGAAATAGGGTATTTTGGCTGAGGCGGCGAGCAAGGCGGTGGAATTTGGCCATGGGCAGGTGAATAGTTAAAAACCGTTGTTGATCTTAGCGAAGTTAGGTACGGTTCTGGAAACTATTGCGCTAACGACCATCGCCTAAGCCAGTAGGATCAATTTTTGGGCTAGGAGCGATCGCGCCACAGCTAGATCTAAACCAGATTCTGTTAAAATCTGCTCGATCGTCTGACCAGTGGTGGCTAACTGCATAAATCGAAATTCTGATGGCGACAAGTTGCAAACTTGGTAATCGGGATTGAATAGGGTGCGACTCTCCCAACCGTCAATACAAGGGTGCAAAACTGGAACTGACTGGATTAGAACTTGATCCCGCTCAAGATCAAGTCTTTCTAGGGGCGATCGATAGAGAAAAAATTCATAATGGGCAATGTCGGTATTTAACAATTCAATTAGCTGATACTGGGCTTGGAGCGGTAAACCCTGAGCCAGTTTGAGTAATTCGGGATCTTTGCCAATTAGGGGTTCTAGCTGCCACACTTGCGGGTTAGAAAAGCCAGCAAATTCTAAACCAGAAGCGGTAATTAGTTCAAACAGGGAATCGATCCGATAGCTGAGTTCCTGGGGATGCACATACATATCCGCAAAGCACTGATCACGGTGGTTCTCTAAAGCCCACCTTTGCTTTTCCCTCTGTAATAGACGATTTTGTGCAGGTAACGCAGCAAATACCTGTCTGCCTAACTTTACGCCTAGTTGATAGGGATTCTCTTGGGCTTGATTAGCACTCAGAAGCGCGATCGCTTGCTGCATTAAATGAATTTCCCATCGCCCAATTTCAGCATAGAGAAATAAATGGAGTAGTCCACCTGGGGCTAACTTAGCCGCTAAAGCTTGAATCCCCTTTACTGGATCAGCCAAGTGATGTAACACGCCTACACAATTAATTAAGTTAAATTCACCCGCAATCTGATCAAGGTCGTAAAGGCTCAACTGGTGAAAGCTAATTTGGCGATCGTTCCTATTGGGCTGGCTGCGAGCAATCCGTTCCTGCGCCACTGCCAGAGTGCCAGCGCTGATATCTATAGCCACCAAATCAGCTTGGGGATTGAGATGGGCAAGATACTCGGTGCTAACGCCGCTGCCACAGCCAGCATCTAAAATTCGTGGGGCAACTATGCTCGGCATCTTGCCATCGGTACAAAAACCATAGGCACCAGGCCAACTCCAGCGCCAGTTGTAGCCAGGTGGCGCTTGGTCTAACACTGGATCAGGAGGAAAGGGGTAGGTGTCGTACAGTTGTGCTACAGCGGCGGTGACTTGCTGAATATCAGGGTTTCGGTCTGAACTTGACACTGGGTTTGACCTAAATAATTGCTGGCTTAGATTATGACTTATGTTATGCCAAATCACTATGGCTAAGCTAATTTAGGACTTAAGATTTAATTGGGGTGTGGGACTATGTATTAGCTCTAGGTGATTACGGTAGGCTGAGCCATGGCGGTAAAGTGCTGCACCTGGGCAATCTGCTCTGCCACTTGAATCAACTCGGCTAGGGCAACTTGGGCATCAAGGCGATGATTGGTAGGCTCATAGCTCTCCAGATAAAGCCGTACAGTAGCGCCTTGGGTACCTGTGCCAGAGAGCCTAAATACCATACGACTGCCATCGCTAAAACCAATCCGCACTCCCTGTTTGGTGCTGACACTGCCATCTACTGGATCAGTGTAGCTAAAGTCATCGGCATAGGTCACGGTGTATTTGCCGTAGGTTTGACCTGGCAGATGAATGAACTGACCGCGCAGATTTGCCATCAGAGATTGGGCGCGATCGCTGTCTACCCCTTCATAATCATGGCGACTGTAATAATTGCGACCGTAGGTTTGCCAATGCTCTTGGACAATTTCAGCAACTGATTGGCGGCGCACAGCCAGGATATTTAGCCAGAACAGCACTGCCCAGAGGCCATCCTTTTCGCGAATGTGATCAGAACCAGTGCCAAAACTCTCTTCCCCACAGATGGTGATCTTGCCCGCATCTAAGAGATTGCCAAAAAACTTCCAGCCTGTAGGAGTTTCATAGCAATCGATCCCCAATTTGGCTGCCACTCGATCCACTGCTTGGCTGGTGGGCATAGAGCGGGCAACACCTGCAAGCCCTTGCTGGTACCCTGGCACTAAAGTGGCGTTAGCTGCCAAAATCGCTAGGCTATCGCTGGGGGTGACAAAGAAATGTTTGCCTAAAATCATGTTGCGATCGCCATCACCGTCTGAAGCCGCCCCAAAATCTGGAGCATTTTCGCCAAACAGGGTTTTTACCAATTCTTCGGCATAGACCAAATTTGGATCGGGATGACCGCCACCAAAGTCTTCTAGGGGAACACCATTGATGATCGAATTAATTGGTGCGCCCAGGCGATGGTGCAAAATAAACTTGGCATAGGGGCCAGTAACCGCGTGCATGGAATCTAAGCAGAGGTGAAAGTTACCGCTATTCAGCAGTTGATAAATTTGCTCAAAGTCAAAAATTGACTCCATTAAACCTGCATAGTCCTGCACGGAGTCAATCACTTCCACTTGCATTTCCCCTAAGTGATAGGTTCCTAAACGATCCAAATCTAAATCAGGGGCTTCGAGGATTTGGTATTGACTGATTTCTTGGCTGCGAGCATAGATCGCTTCAGTCACCTTTTCTGGCGCAGGCCCCCCATTGCCAATGTTGTACTTAATGCCAAAATCACCATCTAGGCCACCAGGATTATGGCTAGCTGAGAGAATGATGCCGCCGAAAGCCTGATATTTGCGGATTACTCCTGAGACCGCCGGGGTAGAAAAAATACCACCCTGGCCGACCAGCACTCTGCCCCAGCCATTAGCTGCCGCCATCTTGAGAATCACCTGAATGGCCACGCGGTTGTAGTATCTGCCATCACCGCCGAGTACTAAAGTCTGACCGGTAAAGCCATCTAAACTATCAAAAATAGATTGCACAAAATTCTCTAGGTAGTGCAGTTTTTGAAAGGTCTGGACAGGCTTGCGTAAACCCGAAGTGCCAGGCTTTTGATCTGGATAGGGCTGGGTAGCGATCGCGTGCATATTCATAGGTGAGGGCGGTGAAGTAACTAACTACCAGTGTGACGCAAGCCAGGTACTTAGTCAAAAGTTTCCCTGGGGTTAAATTTGGATCATGTTGGCGTATTCAGTTAGCATTTCATCACTACTGAGGCTATCGGCTTCGTCTTGGGGAGTCCACAGCACTTCATAGGTAAGTAAAAAATCAGGCGGCATATTGACTAACTTGTTGAGAGTCTCCGTGAGTTGTTCATGGGTACGCACTTGCTCAAACAGGGGGCGATCGTGGGCAGTACCGATCAGCATAGTCACCACAATGTAAGCAGCGGGAGCAGCACTGGGATCAGGGAGACTAGGGGACATTTTCCGGATTCTGCCCGCCATATTTACCAGGCTCTCATGGCTGAATTTGGTGCGCTCTTGCACAGATAACTGATTAAACAGCCCTGGGGCATTAGTGCGGTTAGATTTCTGCACATTTGCCCAAACATAGGCCCAGTTTTCGGGGGTGCGCAGCAAGGCTAGGGCAGTTTCTTGGAATAGGGTGTAGAGATCCTCTGGGCTTTCGGTGTCTAGCTCTAGGCTAATTTGATTCAAGCGCTGTTGTACTTCGCGAGCTTGGGCATAGAGAGCCACTTGCAACACATGAATAGATACCTGTTCATTGTCTAGTTCATTGCCGAGCCCTGGGACTTGTTGCAGAGCTTTGCCACCGGCACGAATCATTTGATACACCAGCCAAAAAGCACCGGCAGCTACAAATATCAGCACCAATGCCATAAATAGGGGCATCAAGTAGGCGTCTGAGTTATAACCTGACCCAGAACTATATCCCCCCCCTGGCACATAAATCAAAGTATTTCCAGGGCTGTTATTGTAACTAGGGCTGCTGGAACGATTGAAGGAGCCACCGCCAGAACTGCCTGTAGAGCGTGACCTGCTTGAGCTGCCGCTCGATCTGCCAAAAGAGCCGCCCCCTGACCTGCCCCCACTGCGGCGAGCTTCGGCAGTGATTTCAGGGTTTTTACCCGTAAGCTGGTGATAGACTAGTCCGCCGAAATTAGTGATCCCAGCTAAAGCGATTAGGATAGTCAAAGCAGGCTTTATTGGGCGCATAATCCACCTTAGGGTTAAACTATTTAGTGCAGCATTTATTTTAATTATCTATGATCGAACCAATTTTGTTGGGCATTGTTTTAGGCACGATTGTGATCACCTTGGCAGGGTTGTTTTTTGCTGCTTTCAAGCAGTACAAGCGCAGTCCCATGTAGGTTAAAGTTGCTCTCTGACGATTTGCGGGGAGCAAATTAATTTGGTTAGTTCGTGACGAACTGTACTATAGCCTAGCCTTTGCTAAAGCTGTTTCTAGATCTGGCTATCGATTTATCCCAACAATTCTGTCCTATGTTTCTCACTTCCTACCGCGATCGCGCTGACCAACGTCAACAATTGGGGATTCCCCCCTTGGCTCTGGATGCTCAGGAAACCAAAGAGCTATGTGAGCTCTTGCAGCAGCCAACCTTGGGAGAAGAGGACTTTTTATTAGATCTGGTCTGGAATCGCGTACCACCGGGAGTAGATCAGGCTGCCTATGTCAAGGCGACTTTTTTAACCGCGATCGCTCATCAGAAACTTGAGTCTCCCTTGATTTCACCGGAAATCGCCGTAGAAATGCTCGGCACTATGGCTGGCGGCTATAACGTCACTGCCCTGATTGAGCTATTAAATTCAGAGCGATTGGGCAGTCTAGCGGCTGATGCCCTCAGTCATACCCTGTTGGTGTTTGATAGCTTTCACCAAGTTTGGCAACTGGCTCAAGGTAATCCCCATGCCCAGAGGGTGATTCAGGCTTGGGCTGAGGCCACCTGGTTTACGCGGCGATCGCCCCTAGCCGAAACTATGACTGGGATCGTGTTTAAGGTGAGTGGGGAAATCAATACCGATGATCTCTCGCCGGCGGCACAGGCTTTTTCTCGCCCAGATATTCCGCTCCATGCCCTGAGTATGTTAGAGAGTAGGAGCCCAGGCGCGATCGCTACCATTGCTGAGCTAAAGGCCCAAGGCTATCCCGTGTTTTTTGTGGGCGATGTAATTGGTACAGGTTCTTCGCGCAAGTCGGCAATTAATTCACTGCTCTGGCACATTGGCACCGATATTCCCCACATTCCCAACAAGCGCGCCGGTGGGGTAATTATTGGCAGGGCGATCGCCCCCATATTTTTTAACACAGCAGAAGATGCTGGCTGCTTGCCTATTCAAACGGATGTGAGTGAGCTTGCAACTGGCATGGTGATCAACATTCATCCCTATGCAGGGCAAATTAGTGATCAGGCGGGTAAAGTAATCGCCAGTTTTCAACTGCAACCCGATACCATTACCGATGAAATTCGGGCAGGTGGCAGAATCCCGTTGATTATTGGTCGCAGCCTCACCGATAAAACCAGACAAGCTCTGGGCTTAGCGCCTAGTCCCCTATTCATTCGCCCTACTATTCCTGCAGATCAGACTAGAGGTTATACCCTGGCACAAAAAATGGTAGGGCAGGCCTGCGGCTTACCAGGAGTTCGACCCGGCACTGCCTGTGAACCAATTGTTACCACGGTTGGCTCCCAAGACACCACTGGTCCTATGACCCGGGATGAACTCAAAGAACTGGCTTGCTTGGGCTTCAGCGCTGATTTAGTATTGCAGAGTTTTTGCCACACGGCTGCCTATCCCAAACCTACCGACATTAAAACCCACCATGAACTGCCCGACTTCTTTGCCAATCGTGGCGGCATAGCTCTCAAAGTTGGGGATGGCATTATCCATTCCTGGTTAAATCGGATGTTGCTACCCGACACAGTTGGCACCGGCGGAGATTCTCATACCAGATTCCCTTTAGGGATTTCCTTTCCGGCTGGCTCTGGGCTGGTAGCGTTTGCGGCCGCCCTAGGGGTGATGCCCCTCAATATGCCAGAATCGGTGTTGGTGAGGTTTAGGGGAGAACTACAGCCAGGCGTGACCTTGCGAGATATTGTCAATGCCATTCCCTATGTGGCGATTCAACAGGGAGCCCTGACCGTAGAAAAGCAAAACAAAAAGAATATTTTTTCGGGACGGATTATGGAAATCGAAGGACTACCTGATCTGAAGGTGGAGCAAGCCTTTGAACTGACCGATGCCACGGCAGAGCGCTCCTGTGCCGGCTGTACCATTAAGCTGAGTGAAGAGACGATCGCGGAATATTTGCGTTCTAATGTGGCTCTGCTCAGGCACCTAATCGCTCAAGGTTACCAGGATGCCCAGAGTATCCAACGGCGGATTGACAAAATGGAAGCTTGGTTGGCGAATCCAGTCTTGCTGTCGGCTGATCCAGATGCCGAATATGCCCATGTTTTAGAGATTGATCTAAACCAAATCACGGAACCAATCGTGGCCGCGCCCAATGATCCTGATAATGTCAAGCTACTTTCAGAGGTGGCGGGCGATCGCATAGATGAAGTATTTATTGGTTCCTGCATGACTAATATTGGCCATTATCGGGCGGCAGCTAAAGTGCTAGAACAAGAACCACCGGCCAGAGTGCGCCTGTGGATTTGTCCACCTACCCGCATGGATGAACATCAGCTTAAGGAAGAAGGAATGTATAGCATTTTTGGCTTGGCGGGGGCTCGCACTGAGGTACCTGGTTGTTCTCTATGTATGGGCAATCAAGCACGGGTAGGGGATGGCACTACCGTATTTTCCACCTCCACTCGCAATTTTAATAATCGCATGGGTAAAGATGCCAGGGTGTATCTGGGTTCGGCTGAATTAGCGGCAGTCTGCGCTCTGCTTGGTAAAGTGCCTACAGTAAGCGAATATCAAGCGATCGTGGCTAACAAGCTCAATCCTTTTGCGGCGGATCTCTATCGCTATCTCAACTTTGATCAGATACCTGAATTTGCTCAGGTTTAGGGATTGCATAGTAGGGAGGTGATTTTGGCAATTAGATTTAAAACCCATACAGGGGAGGCAACCCCCAATCATCCTTCTGTGCAACACCCAGGCTTGGGGAGTTAAAATAGAGCAGTTGCATCCCAAGACCTATGTCTAACTCAGAAAATTCCTCCCTAGAACCAACTTCAAGCTTTAGCAAGTTTAGTAATATTCTGGTAGCGATCGCGGCGGTCTGCCTGGGTACGTTGCTGTTCTTCAGCACTAGACAGAGCCAAAGTCAAGTCTCCCTGGAAGCCTTAGCTCAAAGATCAACTGCCTACGAACAGGCGATCGCTAACCCCAAGCCTACCTTGATCGAATTTTATGCCGACTGGTGTACTAGCTGTCAATCCATGGCTGCCGATAACTTAGCTTTGCAACAGGAATATGGCGATCGCTTAAATTTTGTCATGCTCAACGTAGACAACACCAAATGGCTACCCGAAATGGAAAGGTTCCAGGTAGATGGCATTCCCCACTTTGTCTATTTGGATCGGCAAAATCAAGTTTTAGGTAACGCGATTGGGGTAATTCCCAAACAGATCTTGGCGAGCAATCTTGATGCCATGATTGCCCAATCGCCCCTACCTCACCTGGAATCTAGCTCTAGAACCAGCCCACTACCAGCGCCAACCATACCCAAACAACCCCAACCCACCAGTCATGGCAATCCCATTTAACTAGCTTGGCTTTAGGCTATTGCTTATATTTAGAGGAGTGAATACCTTTTCTACCACCTCGCCGACCGCTCCCAAGTTACCCACAGGCTGGTCATTCAATATCACAGAAATTGCCCCAGCATTGCCTGCCACTACCGCAATCTCCCGCTCTGCCGACCAATTGCGAGTAACGCCCTTCGCCAGAGTTCCTTCAAATTCTAATTTTCCATCCACATTGATCTGCAGCCAAGACTCATCAGTGGTAGAAATACTGAGATTGACAGATTTTGTTAGGGTCTTGGGCACGGGCTTAGCAGGTAGCTGATTTTGTAAAACCACCGGGTTCAAATCAATCAGCGGGCGAGATTGGTTAAACATATTTCCCAAAATGTTTACTGCCAGACCAATTACTCCCACATATAGGGCATAGAGATAGATAGGGCGAAATTCAGGCTTAGGCACAGCCAATAGGGACTTTGGTTCAGGCTCCAACTCAATGGGGAACTCTTCGGCAATTTCTTCTAACCCCAGGGCTTGACCATATTTGCGAATAAAGCCTTGCACATACACAGGCTCAGGTAGCTGATCTAGATCTCCGGCCTCGATCGCCACTAGATGACGTTCGGCAATCAGGGTAGTGGAAGTGATTTGATGTAGGGGAATATGCTTAATCTCACGCACTTGTTTTAGTTGTGCACCAATTTCAAGTAGTTTGTTGGCTTGATCGCACTTGCTCATCACGATAATCAACCCATCTCTAGAATAGTTTATATGGAGTAGCCTGAATCTGGCTGCATTTCTAGTCTACCATGCCAAATATTTGCTTGCCCTAAACAGTAAAACCGAAGATTTCAGCTTTTAAATGCCAACCCAGATAGGCCGAAGAATGCGGTACAGAAATCATTAAAATCGAAGGCGGGACTGCAGTTCAACAGCGGTGCAGTTGATCTACCTCTCCAGGGGTGAGCAAGCGAAATTTGCCCTTTTCTAAGTCACCTAGAACCAGATTCCCGATCGCTTGACGATGAATAGATTTCACCTGATAGCCCAACTGTTCAGCGCACCGCCGAATCTGCCGATTGCGCCCCTCCCGCAGCCGAATTTGTAGCTTAGTAGCCGTAGTAGTAGCTTGCAAAATTTTAATCTCAGCCGGCTGGGTCAGTTTTTGATCCAGCATGATGCCTGAACGCCATTGCTCTAAATCCTTGCCATCAATCTTGCCGTTTAGCCACACCTCATAGGTTTTAGCAATATGGTGGCGGGGATGACTGAGAAGCTGGGCAAATTCCCCATCATTGGTCAGGAGCAAAGCCCCACTGCTGTAAAGATCTAGACGACCCACTGAGAATACAGACTGGTATTCACAGGGTAAGAGGTCATAGATTTTGGGGCGTTGCTCTGGATCAGCACGAGTACAGAGATAGCCCACTGGCTTATGCAGCAGCAAGTAGATCAGTTGGAGGGTTTGAGGATTTAGGGGCTGCTGATCGACTAGCACTAGATCCAGATCCAGATCGGCCTTGCTGCCTAGGGTAGTGACCACTTGTCCGTTCACCTGCACACGCCCCGCTAAGATCAACTGCTCGGCCCCGCGGCGAGAGCTAAAGCCATGGCTGGCCAAGATTTTTTGCAAGCGCTCTAGGGCCATTAGGACTGTAATTGAGCTAGACGTGCCAATACTTCTTGGCTATGGTTGCCAGGATTAACCTTCAGCCAGCGATCGCGCAAAATGCCATCGGGATCAATTAAAAAAGTATGACGCAGGGAGATAAATCCCAACCAAGACCCATAGGCTTTGCTGACTGAGCCATCTTGATCGGCTAGCAGAGGAAACTTCAAGCCCTCCGATTCACAAAACTCCGCATGGGAATCTACCGAGTCGGCACTGATGCCAATCACCTCCGCATTACGGGCATGGTACTTGGGCAGATCCTGTTGAAAGCGCCTTGCCTCAATCGTACAACCAGAGGTAAAGTCTTTGGGGTAAAAATAGACCACCGACCATTTACCCTGCAAGTCCGAGAGGGCAATATGTTGCTTACCATCGTTGGTGGGCAGATCAAAGCTCGGAGCGATTTGGTTCAACTCTGGTGACTTGCCACCTAGAGCATAGGCAGGATTGCCCCAAAACCCAAAAATCACCAGCGCGATCGCGATCAATCTAAACATAGTCTAATTTAAATATAAAAGGAGTTAATGATAAACAAATTTGACTGGTACCCAGCTTAAAATCCCAGTATTGCAAACCTAAATCATGGCTCCTGTGCAACACTAAAATTCAGAGTAAGATTTAAGCCTAAGCCCCT
Source organism: Pseudanabaenaceae cyanobacterium bins.68 (assembly GCA_033762795.1). Lineage (GTDB taxonomy): Bacteria > Cyanobacteriota > Cyanobacteriia > Pseudanabaenales > Pseudanabaenaceae > JANRLH01. Next base: position 3,827 of record JANRLH010000058.1, on the reverse strand, counting down.
GCATTCTAATTTTATTTGCCCAGATGCTTAAGAGCCTACGCCGCAAGATCATTTTAGCCATTGGTACGAGCATGGTGGGCTTGGGAGCGCTAGTCTACGGGGTATCCGACTATATGCTGCGCCAAAATTTTGTCGAATACGAGCAGGAAGATGCGATTCGGGGCTTAGAAAATACCATCAACCGTATTTTAGCTGAGGGCGATCGGCTCAGGGATGACTGGTTAGATTGGAGTCGTTGGGATCAAATGTATGATTTAACCCTAGGGAAAAACCCTACTCTGCCCAAATCTAGCCTCACCAATGTACAGTTGCGCGATAATCGGGTCAACCTAGTTGCAATTCTCAATCGTCAAGGGAAGTTTCTATTTGAAACTAGATTTGACCTGCAAACTAGCAGCCGTTCTTCCCTTTCTGATCCGACTAAAACCTATTTACGCCAGCTAGCCAGCAAAATTACCCAGCCCAATCAGCCAACTTGGGGGATAGTGATTCTGGATCAACAGCCAGTTCTGCTCACCTTGCAGCCAATCACCCGTAGTAATGCCCAAGCTCCCACCAGTGGAGTGCTAATTACCGGTAAGCGCATGGATGATTTTTGGATTGAGCGGTTAAAATTCCCGCGCCAAAAGCTGATTGCCATCCAGCCGATCGCTAGCCAAAATCTAGCCGTCTCCCGTAAATTAGCAATCCAAGCTCTCCAAAACCCTCAGGTGATGACTGGGGAATTATCTACCCAAAAATCCATTCAAATTGGTGGAACAAAGTACAGATTTTTGGTGCAGCCATTACCAAATCAACAGATTGGCGCTTATACATTCATTCAAGATTTGCAAGCAAAACCGGCTTTGCTCTTGAGCGTAGAAAAGGCTAGGCTGAGTTATGAGAGCATTAATCAGGGGCTTACTTGGCTGTACTTGATCTTTAGTATCGGTGGCGTAGCGCTTGGCGGAGCAATTTTAGCGGCGATCGACCAGATTGTGCTGTCCCGTTTGCTCAGCATCAGCAGACAAATTGAACGAATTGGTAATCAATCTGATTTATCTGAGCGGGTAATTCTCCAAGGAGAAGATGAAATTAGCAAATTGACTGAAACGATCAATCAAATGCTCTCATCAATTGAATATCGCCGCTACATTCAAGCCCAAATCGAAGAAGAGAAAGAAGTATTACTCAATATCAATCAGGCAATCAGTTGTGCCGCCAACTACGAAACCGCTTTGAGCATCGCTTTACAGCGTTTAGCTGAAATTCTCAGCGCTGACTATGCCGAGATTTGGACTGTGAGTGCGGATGGCTTGGTACTATTGTTAGATTCAATTTGGTATTACGATCAGGAGAAGTTAGCTCTAGTCAAGCTCATTCAAGGCTTTCGGGAATTTAGTGAAGGCGTCACCCTGCTGCTGGGAGAAGAATTGGCGGGCAAAACCTGGCAATCACGCACACCAGAGTTGATTTCTGATCTGAATGAATGGGAAATTTGCAGTTTGCGAGAGGAACTGGCGATCAATTGTGGGTTTGTCTCGCAGATTTGTCTACCGATTTTGCAGCAAGAAGAACAGAGTCGCCGCCGTCAATCTGATCAAGATACGCTCACACCAGAATTGACTTGCATTTTCTCTTTTTTTAGCACCAAATCGATTTACCCAGATTCTAAACAACTCCAATTGGTTAGTGCCATGAACAATCAATTGGCCGTGGTGCTGCATCAACGGCAAACGGAAGCAGAACTAAGAGCTCTATTTGCCTCTATGGATGATGCCATTCTGGTAATTGATTCCCAAGGTCATTATCTGCGGATTGCGCCCACCAATACCAAAATTCTGATTCGTCCTGCCCAGCAGTTGATTGGCCAGCGCATTGATCAGGTTTTTGCCAAAGATCAAGCAGACAGCTTAATGGGCTATGTCAGACAGGCGCTGAATCAGCAAGAAACGATCTATGTGGAATATAGTGTGGAATTGAATTCTAAGATCGTTTGGGTGGCAGCTTCAATTTCGCCGATTTCGGAGGAGGAAGTCCTATGGGTAATTCGGGATATTAGCGATCGCAAAGCCGCAGAGTTGGCATTGCAAGCAGCCCTGGAATCTGCCAAGGTGGCTAGCAAGGCTAAAAGTGAATTCCTCTCCAACATGAGCCATGAATTGCGGACACCGATGAATTCAATTATTGGCTTTTCCCAACTGCTGAGTTTGGATCATAATCTTTTTCCTGAGCAGCTAGAGAAAGTTCAAATCATCAATCGCAGTGCTGAGCATCTGTTGGCTTTGATCAATGATGTGTTGGCAATGGCAAAAATTGAATCGGGTAAGTCGGTACTTAACCCTGTCGCGTTTGATCTTTACGAATTAGTTAAAGACATCCAAAGTATTTTGCGCTTACGGGCAGAACAGAAGGGCATTTATTTGGCAGTGGAGATTGCTCCTGGCGTGCCCCAATTTCTCTACGCCGATCAAGTTAAACTTAAGCAGATCCTCTTGAATCTACTCAGTAATGGAGTAAAGTTCACCAGTAAAGGGGGGGTGCGCCTAATTGTTCAAAGCCCAGAACAGGATAGAACCCTTAGCAAGCAAGTGAGAATTGATTTTGCCATTAGCGATACTGGCTTTGGCATTGCCGCCAGTGAAATCGATAGCATTTTTGAACCTTTTACCCAATCTGAGTCTGGGCGGCAGGCTGCTGAAGGCACGGGCTTAGGCTTGTCAATTAGCCGTAATTTTGTGCGGCTAATGGGTGGAGATTTAAACGTTACAAGTGAATTGGGGGTTGGTACAACTTTTGCTTTTTCGATCCAAGCCCAAGTGAGCGCTCAGGTGGTGAATAGTCTGGGAGCAATCACCAGCCAAAAGCTTGATCCTGCTAGGGTGTCTTTGCTGGTGGCAGAAGATAATCTAGTGAATCAGAAGGTGATCCTCCAAGCCCTAAAACGCTTGGGTTACCAGGCTGACCTGGCAATTAATGGACTAGAGGCGCTAGAGCAAACCGCCGCGAAGTCCTATGATTTGGTTTTGATGGATGTGCAGATGCCGCAAATGGATGGCATTGCTGCCACGATCGCCATTCGCGCAAGAGAACAAACTACTAATGCGGCGGCAACCAAAATAGTAGCTATGACTGCCAATGCTATGAGTGAAGACCGCGATCGCTGCTTGGCAGCCGGCATGAATGATCACTTGAGTAAACCTGTGCGGTTGCAAGAACTGCAAGCCTGTTTAGAAAAGTGGCTGGCAGGGGACTAGCTCTAGGTTGAATACCTGCGTAAATTTAGCGGCAACCACTGCCATCACGGCTGTAACCTCAATTCCAGGCACAAACTCTTCCATACTACAACAGGCGCGATCGCTAATCCCACAGGGAACAATCTGCTCAAACCCAGCCAGATCCAGATTTACATTCAAAGCAAACCCATGCATGGTGATCCATTTACTGCACTTGATCCCGATTTGGGCGATTTTCTGCTCCTTGACCCATACTCCAGTTAAGCGATCAATTCTTTGTCCTGGGATGTCAAATCCGGCCAGAGTGAGAATTAATACCTGTTCTAACTGACGCAGATACCAATGCAAATCCTGCTGATAAAAACTTAAGTTGAGGATGGGGTAGCCAACAATTTGCCCTGGAGCGTGAAAAGTGACCTCACCGCCCCGCTCTACTCGGTGCCACTCAATCTTGGGGTCACCTAGATCAAACTTGGCAAATGCCAGATCAGCGCCGCGCCCAAAGGTGTACACGGGCAAATGCTCAGTTAAAATCAGCAGGTCAGCCAAGCTAGGATCACGGTGACGCTGCTGCACTAACTGTTGTTGCCAATGCCATAGGGGCTGGTAGGG
>JANRLH010000057.1:0-16782 GCA_033762795.1 Pseudanabaenaceae cyanobacterium bins.68 | reverse complement strand
CGCATTCCTACGGAGAATGACCTCAAGGTCTATCTGAAGCGTTGGGATAAGCGCTATGGCTTGACTTACACGGTGTTGGACATCTTGCAGCGCATCTTTTATAACTCTGATGCCGCCCGCGAAGCTTTTGTGGAAATGTGTGCTGACCGCGATGTGCAACAGTTGACTTTTGATAGCTATTTGTACAAGACGGTGGTGCCTGCTAATCCTTTGACCCAGCTCAAAATCACGGCCAAGACCATTGGTAGCCTGTTGCGCGGTAATGCCCTAGCGCCTTAAGTGCATCATGGGTGAATCGGTAGACCACTAAAGCTTAATTATGAAGATTAGCCGAGTTATTCTTCTCCTTTTGATGTTTTTTGGCGGAGCATCTATCGCAATAATTGTGTTCTTGGCTGGTATGAACTACTCAGGTTATTGTCTTGCCAAGAATCGATACTTGACTGATGAAGAGAAAAGTAAGATTACTTTTGAATATATCAGTCGAGCTTTCAAGGCTCATTATAAATATGAATATTATTTTCCTTATAAGAACTATGAGGAATTTAAACAAAAAAATCCTGACCATAGTAGAGTAGTTTCCCATTTATTGACCGAGGGTCGTATTCCACCTGTTGATTTCTTGTCGCGTATAGGTGGTATGTCTGGCAACACCATAATCATTAACTACATGTTGCGCTACATCAATGTTGGCGGCAATGAGAAAACGAAAAGGGTTCAAGAAGAGTTCTACATAACGAATTGTGGACGAGTACTGAGTGTAGTAGATCTATAAAGCGTAAAAAGTTAGAAGTTATATAGTTCACGTTACGTAGAGGGGGTAAACCAATGGCAATACTGACAGCAGCAGAAATCACGAATCTTTAGCTCCTATTGCTATCTCAATGGCGTGGTAGGGGCCTAGTCTGACTGAATCTTGCAATTATCCAGTACCGAGGCGTTGCTGCCAATGTAGCCAGATAATCACCATTGCCATGGTATCTAAACAGCAGTATTGACTGAGCAGAGAGCGTAGTTTGGCTTTGATCGCGGCATTTTTTTTATACTGACCAAACAATAGGTCTTGATAAATTAGCATCGCCTCGGTACCTTCGCGAATGGTAAATTTTTGATCACCAATCTCCAATTTGGGCAGAGTTTGATAGGGATTGAGAATCTCACCCTGGGCATCTTCGGCATAGTAAGCCTGCAAAAACGGTAGCTGATGGAGTGCTCTATTGCTGCGCCACACGGCAGGTAAAACATACTTAAGCGAAGTGCGCGACTTCATCTCAGGATGGAAATAGTGTTTGAGGGTAAGCTCATTCATATCTACCAAGATATTCTGATCGCGATCGCTAAATTTAACTATTCTTTTCAGCCAGGCTTGGAGTTCTAGATTTTGATTGCCATAGGTTTGAGCTTGATAGTAGATATGGCGTAGCACACTATTCTCATGGGTCGCCCAGGTAAACACCGTACCAGTATCACCAATGGTTGCCATCAGGGCATGGGCAAAGGCAAAATTAGGGAAAGGATGTTCCAAATCCAACCATTCGGTGTGAATCGGCGCTGCACCTGGAGCATGGATAGAATGGCAACTCCACTGAAATGCCACTTGTTCAAACGCCTGCATACCAGCGTGATAGGGAATACTGAAGCGAGAAGTTTCAAAATCGATGAAGTGCAAAGGATACTTATATTTGCTTAATACTGACTTGAGGTGAGGCGAAAACCATTCCTGCTGTTTTTTGGTGTGTTCAATCTGCACTAATTGGCGATGGAGAAAAGCCTGATCGGTCAGAGATTCCATTGGTAAATCATACAGACTTACTTTGCCTTGATTGATCAGTTGATTAACTAAGGGAGTACCATGACCGCCAATTCTGCCCATCTGATATAAGTCCAAAATATGGGGATCAACTTCTGCTAATTCGCCCCAGCATTCTCGGAATCCGTCCCTAGGATCCTGGTCATTTCCTCGATATTCGCAATTTTTACAACTCTTATTGATGGGAACATGAATTTTGGTGAGATTAGGGGTGAATGAAGCGAGATATTCTTGCCCCTGGGCAACTACCTGGGGAATCAGTTCGGAGACTTCGCTAGGGACAGCTACTAGGGTGAGAATGTGATCCTGTTGCAGACTAGCTAAATCGCCGTGAAATTCTACCGTCCATTTTGCTCCCACAGGGCGAAGCTCAAACCAAGCGGCTAGCTGCTCAATCTGAGTAGTTTTAGTGCGATCAGGTAGGAGTAAGTAAGGGAGAATCTCTCCTCCTCCCAACATTTCTCCCAATACCCAAACCTGATAGGCGAGATCCTCGATGTAGGGCTGCCACAGGCTGTTCACTTGGCGATCGCGTTTACTGCGAAACAGATTAATTCCCCGTTCGGTGATTAGTTTTTGATTCTCTGCGCTATCAAATTGTTTAGATTTAACGTCGATAATCTGATAATTATTCCCTGATTTGATCAGAATATCTGGAGATGCTAACTTGCGATCGCTATAAATCACAGGTTGGAACAGAATCACTTGTTCTTTGGCCAGTTCCACTTGAGTGAGCGCGATCGCTTGTTCTAGTCCATCCTCTGCACTAATCGCAATACCTTCAGGATAGAGGAGCTGGGCAATTTTCTCTAAGATAAATCTCCCTTCTGCCAATTTCTTGGTGTAGGCACTCACCTGGGTATTGGTAGGATAGCCTAACTTTTTGTAGTAGAGCTTGGTGGGGCAACTGCCTGCCACCTTGTAGTCCGACTGGGTAAGATAATAATTCATCGGTAGCGAGGGCAGGATATGTTTGGGGTTCAGGGGTGAAATCCCGGCATGGGGGCTTTGCCCCAATCCCAATAGTGATCAGGGGAATCGACTGAGAATTGCGGTGGCACATTGTTTACCCGAAAGGGTAGCACCTTCCATACTGTCAATGTAATCCTGCTTGGTGTAGCTACCAGCCAAAAAGAAGTTCGAGATCGGAGTCACCTGATCAGGGCGATAGATATCTTTACCTGGGGCTTCGCGATAGAGAGACTGGGCTAGTTTGACCACATTTGACCAAATCATGTTGCTAGATCTAGCACTAGGGCAGATTTCTTGGACTTGGGCGAGAGTGTGAGCCACAATCTCTGCGTTTGCCATCGGAATGAAGCGATCGCCTGGAGTCAGCACTAGTTGGAGTAAAGAACCCATGCCTTGCTTGCGATAATCTGTAGGGCTAGTAATTGCTAAATCCGCATAGGTAGAGAAATCTTTACCAACCGCATAGAGCAGGTTATCCAAATCATTGAGAAAGTCCTCAAACCGTAGCTGCACAGTCACTACAGGCACTGCTTCTAGTTGATAAATGCGATCAAATTCTGACCACTGCCGCCAAGCAGCAGGAATTAACCTCTGGGTGCCAGGCACTTCGGCAGCACACACATACACATCTGCCTTGACTTCCTGTTCGCCTACTAGCAAACCTGTGACTTGATCATGACCATTCCATAAAATCTCGCGTACCCCTTGGCGCAAATGGATCTTAGCTCCGCGCGCCTGCAGGTAATTCACAATCGGCTGATGCAAAAAGCGATCGGGAGAGCCTTCCAACATCCGCAATACGGATGCTTCGGTTTTAGTGGCAAAAAACAGAAAGATGGTTAGCATACAACGGGCGGAAATCTGCTCGCAATCGATAAATCCCAGCCCATAGGCAATCACATCCCACATTTGATCAATGCTAGTTTGGGAGCCGCCATGGGAACGGAACCAATCTGCAAAACTAATTCGATCCAGGGCGCGAATCTGTTGCAATGCACCGTCAAAATCTACTAATCCCCTAATTAAAGGACTAGTGCCAATGGCGATCGCATTTCGCAGTTTATCGATTGGAGCCAATTGACTAGTGGTAAAAAACGCCTTCAAGCCATGGAAGGGTGCGCCACCAAAATTACGAAAATCTAACTCACCAGTTTTCCCTGCTTGATTCACAAAAACATGGGTATGCTCTTTCAGTAACAAATGGGAAAAAGCGCCAACTTTCTCCATCAACTCAAATAGATTGTAGTAACAACCAAAAAATACATGCAGTCCCATTTCAATGTGGTTGCCATCTGCATCTACCCAACTACCCACCTTGCCACCCACAAAGGCACGAGACTCAAAAATCTCTACCTCATGCCCCTGATCTACCAAATTTACGGCTGTACTTAGCCCTGCCAACCCCGCACCAATAATTGCAACCCGCATGTTCGCTCTGTAATTTTATGCGTAAACATTCTAACCTAATCCTTCATGCGGCTATTGCGTTCCCAAAATACCCCATCTTGGTAGCCCTGAATAGTTTGATCTGCTGCCGCTCGGGCCAGTCGCTTTGCCGCCAAGCAAGCATACATGAGGTCTTGCTCTATACCTACATAGTTACGCCCTAGTTTTTTAGCCACCACCGCCCCAGTACCAGAACCCAGAAAAGGATCAAGCACTAGATCTCCAGGATTAGAACTTGCCAAGATCATTTTGGCTACCAGTTTCTCAGGCTTTTGGGTAGGATGATCGGTATTTTCCGCCATTGACCAGAAGGGTACGGTTAAATCTGTCCAGAGATTAGAAGCTGCAGTTAGGCGATAGTTGCCCCCTGGAGTTGCCTGCCAGTCTTTAGGTTGACCATTGGCAGTATAGGGAGCCAGCACCCGCCGCTTGAGCTTGACTGCCTGGGCGTTAAAGGTATATCTAGCCCCAACCGTGCAGAACCAAATATCCTCCGCGTTGTTTTTCCAGTTAGATTGGCTGCCCCTGCCCTTGTGGCGCTCCCAGGTGATGCGATTACGGATTTGGAAATATTTGCCCATCAGTGGCGCGATCGCGATCGAAGTTTGCCAATCAGCACATACATATACGGAAGCAGTGGTTTTCAGGGTTGGCAATAGCCCTTGGAGACAGACTTCCAACCAATTGCAGTAGTCGGCTGGGCTTTGCTGCTTGAATTGCTGGCCATTAAAGTTTTTAGTGAGATTGTAGGGCGGATCAAGAAATAGTAAATCTACAGAGTTCGGTGGCAAAAAAGCCAATACTTCAAACAGGTCTTGATGAATTAAGCGATCGCGCATTTGAGCAATCGGGGTAGGTGCATCCAGCCTCATGAGTTGGGTTTGGTAGAAGGCGTACTCCTCAGTCGTCAAACTCAGCGTGCGATTACGGGGTGCCATCCCTTCAATTAGCCCTGAATTTTAGTCGATCAATTTCTACTTGAGCCGCCACCCTTGCCATTACCAGCTCACATACTTGTTCTGGCGACTGATCTGCACCAACTTCTACCCGCACATCTGCTTGGGCATAATAATCACGCCTTTGGGCATAAATTGCCCTTAAAGTTTCCCAAGGCTGGGGCGTTTGCAATAAAGGTCTGACAATTTCACTCTGCTGTAAGCGACTGAATAGTGTTTCTAGCTCCACATCTAACCACACCACAATGCCATCGCGCAGGTATGCCCAATTTTGCGGATTCACCACAATTCCCCCACCAGTAGCGATCGCTAAACGGGTAAAACTAGCTACCTGCATCAGCACTTGATGCTCAACTTCACGAAACTTGGCTTCTCCTTCTTGGGCAAAAAACTGCTCAATCCCCATGCCCACACAGCTTTCTACCAGGCTATCCGTATCCACAAACCTATAGCCGATCTGCCCTGCCAACCGCCGCGCGATCGTACTTTTGCCCGCGCCCATCATGCCAACTAGGTAGAGATTAGTGCCGTCTAACATAGACCTTAAGCAGAATGGGCAAACACATCCCCATAGCCCAGCAAGTCTAGGGTAACTAGGGTACTCAAATGCTTGAAACAATCCAACGCCAACTGATACCTGCCCTCACGCTCTAACATGGCAATCAATTTTGTGCGAATCGAAATCAGATACCGCACATCATTGGCAGCATAACTCAACTGCTCTGGCGCTAACTCATGGACATTACCCCAATCTGAACTTTGCACGGTCTTGTCTAGCTCCACCTGTTCTAACTCCCGCACTAGTTCCTTCAAACCATGGCGATCGGTATAGGTACGGGCCAGCTTGCTAGCAATTTTGCTACAAAATACATTACGGGTTTCAATGCCCAGATGCGTCCGCAACATCGCCAAGTCAAACCGCGCATAGTGAAAGATTTTGACAATATACTCAGCTTCCAACAGCAGTTTTAGGTTGGGCGCGCTAGTAGTGCCTGGAGGCAACCGCACCAAACAGGTTTGATCAGCACTATCGCAAATCTGGACTAAACATAAGCGATCGCGGCGGGGTAGCAAACCCATCGCTTCAGTATCGATCGCTAACACTTCCGATTGCAGATATAGCTCTAAACTCTCAGGATCTAGATCCCGATCCAGCACCCTCACACTTGCCACTGTTTACGCCTGTGCCTTTGCTACAGCTTGCTGAACCAAGGGCGCCAATTCCGAACGCTGATGCATTTCCAGCACAATATCGCAGCCACCCACAAACTCACCATCAATGTAGACCTGGGGAATAGTTGGCCAATTAGAATACTCCTTGATACCCTGACGAATCTCTGGATCGCTCAATACATCTACAGTTTCAAAGGGGTAGCCCAAAGACTGGAAAGCCTGTACGGTGGCAGCCGAGAATCCACATTGGGGCATCTGCGGTGTACCTTTCATGTAGATCATGACCGGATTGTTTTTCACCTGCCCTTCAATTTTGGTTTGAATGATTGGATTCATAGTTAGATTTTTTAGAAATATAGCCACATTTTAACCCTGATCCTGCCAAGGTGCAAAAAACGGCAACAACAACAGTCCAGGTAGAGCCGCTCCAATACTCAAGGCAAAGAACCAAGACCAACCTAGATTTTGGGCTAAAACCCCAGCCGGAGCCACCAAGATTTTGCCGCTCACCGCCATAAAACTAGACAACAGGGCGTATTGGGTGGCGGAAAACTCCTGGTTGCAGAGGTTCATCAAAAAGGCGACAAAGGCGGCAGTGCCTAAACCAGCACAAAAGTTTTCAATATTAATGGTCAAAATCAAGCCCCAAAAATTCGCGCCAATTTGCGCCAAGCCCCAATAAGCCAAGTTACTCACCGCCTGCAACCCGCCAAATACCCAGAGCGATCGATTGATCCCAATCCTACTCAAAATTGCTCCCCCCGCCAAAGTACCAACAATAGTGGCAAAGATTCCTACTCCCCCCTGAATTGCGCCTACATCCCCTTGGCGAAACCCAGTCTGTAGCAAAAAAGGAGTAGACATATTGTTGACAAAGGCATCCCCCAGTTTGTAGCACAGGATAAAAACTAAAATTAATAGGCCCCTGGCTAAGCCCAAGCGCTGAAAAAATTCCCCCAAGGGCAGTAAAACCGCATCTATCAAAGATCCTGGCGTGGGTGCGATCGGCGGCTCTGGCGCCCTCAAGCTTGTCCAAATACCGACAACCATACAGCCAGCTAGCAATCCATATACCTGTGGCCAAGGTATATGGTCTGCCAAAATTAGAGCCAAAGAGCCAGTTAGGAGCAGGGCTACACGGTAACCCAATACAAAAATTGCGGCTCCCGCTCCACTTTCCAAGGGAGTTAAAACATCCACCCGATAGGCATCTGCGGCAATATCCTGGGTGGCGCTCAAAAAAGCTACCACCACCGCACTCACCCCTAGCCCGAAAATCCCCTGTTGCGGTCTTTGCCAAGCCATGAGCGCGATCGCTCCTAGCAACAAAACCTGGGTTAAAACCAGCCATCCCCGCCGGCGACCCAACAGCGGTAGGGCAAACCGATCCAACAAGGGTGACCACAAAAACTTTAAAGAGTAGGGTAGTCCCACCAAGCTAAATAAGCCAATCGCCGCCAGGTCTACCTTTTCTACAGTCATCCAAGCTTGCAGAGTTTTATCCGTAAGGTAGTAGGGCAGACCAGAGCTAAATCCCAACAACACCAATGCCAGCATCTTGGGGCTGTGAAAAACTTGAAACCACGATCGCACCATAAAAACCAGGTTAGAACTAATGCCAAATTGCTCAGACTAGCTTATAATACACGCATGCGGAAACCTGAGTTTCCGTTCACTCCTCACACCACTATCCGCCTGGCTAACCCTGGGCGGTTTTTTATGGAGATTTTTTATGGAGTTTTTTGGTGGGAGGACACTCTAGGCTTGAAGAAAAGTAACGACAAATCTATCGATGGCAGCGATCGCTACAGACGCTGTTATACTAGGTAAAATAATTTTCTATGTTTTAACTTAAGGAGTAACCTTAATGTCATTAGCAGTTTCAGTAACTGACGCTACCTTTGAGCAGGACGTAATTCAGAGCGATATCCCTGTATTGGTAGACTTTTGGGCACCCTGGTGTGGTCCTTGCCGCATGGTTGCCTCTCTAGTAGATGAGATAGCTGCGGAGTACCAAGGTAAGCTCAAAGTCGTAAAGCTGAATACTGACGAGAATCCTGGCATTGCTACCCAATACGGCATCCGCAGCATCCCCACCCTTATGGTGTTCAAGGACAAGGCAAAGGTGGATATGGTAGTTGGAGCCGTAGCCAAATCAAACCTCACTAAAGTAATTGACACTTATGTCTAGCCCTATTCCCCTCTACTCCTGATTTTGTGGGGAATTAGAGGGGATACCCCATGTAAATATCCTAAGATCTGGCTTAAGATTTGATTCAAGATTTGACTTGAGATCTTAACTGAAGCGCTTGCACCAGTCAGGAAAATAGCATATGATTACGGATCCTGAGCAAAACTAACAAACAGCCTAAAAAACAGCCATGAGCCGCATTTGTGAACTGACTGGCAAGAGAGCCAACAACAGCATCAGCATTTCTTTCTCTCACAAACGTAATAAGCGCCTCCAAGATGTCAATCTCCAGGTCAAAAGAATTTGGTGGGCCGAAGGTAAGCGTTTCGTAAGTTTGAAAATCTCCACCAAGGCAATTAAAACCTTGCAAAAGAAGGGTCTAGCCAAGTTTGCCAAAGAAGCAGGGATTAACCTTAACCACCACTAAAATTTTCTATTGATATTTATACCAAATATTTATACCAAATATTTATACGGATGCAGATTGGCGTTGTGGGCTTGGGGCTAATTGGTGGTTCCCTAGGTTATGATCTGCGTAGGTCTGATCATCAGGTTTGGGGATTAAGCCGCAACCCCGCTACCTGTGACCGCGCGATCGCTCTTGGTATATGTGACTGTGCCAGTGATGTGATTACGAAGATTCCAGATTTAGGGTCTACGGACTTGATCGTGATCTGTACACCGATCGCTAGCATTTTACCCACTTTGGGTCAGCTTGTTCATCACCTCTCTGCTCATACCGTAGTGACAGATGTTGGCTCAGTTAAAGAGGTGATAGTAGCCAGTGCCGAACAGCTATGGTCAAAATTTGTCGGTAGTCACCCCATGGCAGGAACTGCTCTTCAGGGCATTGAAGCCGCCCAAGCCAACTTGTTTAGCGATCGCCCCTGTGTGATTACCCCGACCCCCCAAACAGACCCAAATGCTCTAGCTTTGGTTAAGACTTTCTGGCAAGAGCTAGGGACAAAGCTATTAGAATGCTCCCCCCAGAATCACGATCTAGCTGTGGCTGGAATCAGTCATCTCCCAGTATTTGTGAGCGCTAGCCTGATCTCTGCTTGTACGACAGAACCAAACTTAGAAGTGTTAGAGCTAGCTCAAGCTCTGGCTAGCTCCGGCTTCAAGGATACTAGCCGAGTAGGTGGCGGTAATCCAGAATTGGGGCGCTGTATGGCAGAGTTTAACCATGCAGCCCTGCTTTTGAAGTTAGACAGGTACCAGGCTAGTTTGGAGCAGGTAATCAGTTGGATCCGACAGCAGGATTGGGAACAGGTAGAGGATTTTTTGACCAATACCCAGAGCGATCGCGCCAAATTTGTGCCCCTGGGCTGAGTATTTGAGGCTGACCAAAAGCTCTTAGCCCTACTCCCTTTTTACTCATTTCAGGACTTACCCATTTTACTTACCCATTTTAATTGAGGAAGTACTGTGAGGAGGGAATTTGAGGGCTTAGCCCCACACCCCGCTTAAAGCCAGGGTTTTAGATCACCTTTGCGTAACTCCTATTATTTAAGAGTACCAGAAAGAATACCAAACTTAGGGCATTGCATAATCACAAGATGATTTTGCCAAACTCAGCATTTAAAACCCATACAGGGGGCGCAGCCCCTAACCCCTATCATCTTTCAGATGTGCAACGCCAAACTTAGTTAGTAGCTGAGTTGTCAACTGCACTATTACCTACTTTGGTGGGCTTGAGCAGTAGCTCTGCGTCTTGGAAAGTTTCACACAAAATTTCCCTAGAACTAGAGCTTTGATAGCAGTCTGACTTGCCTGCTTGATCTTGAACCTTAAACCAGCCTGGGTTTGCGTCAGTTTGGGCATAGCGCTGGCTGTAGTCGGTAGTGGTACTGAGGTTCAGAGTAAGGCTAAAGAAGGAGTCGGAATCGGCTTTAACAGGATAGATAGAGATTCCAGCTAAAAGAATAGCGATCGCGGTGATGCTAGCTTTGATTGTGGTGTTGCCCTGTAGTAGGTTGTTGGCCATGATGTCCTCCGTCTTTAGTAGAAATTTACATACCTGAACTGATCTTGATTTTGGTTACTTCACATTCTAGGCGAGAGCCTGATTAATCACTTCACCCAACTGGCTTAACCGCACATAGCACTTGATTTATAGGGTTTGTCTGCTGATATTTAAGCTATCTAATTCGGGTAGGCTTGGCTGTGATCAAGGTTGCGGACTATTCAGATTCTGATCACATCAAAGCTAGGGTTCTAGGTTACGTTTGGGAAGTCCTAAAATTTTCTGAGTGATGGAAGCAAGCACTTTAGAATGATTTTAGTAAACCTGATTTGAACAAGTTTGCCAATTAGAGGTTTGGCAGGTTTAGCTACCTGAAACTGCGAGCCGATTTGCGCCTTTGCAGGGAAGCAATCATGAAAGGTTTAGACCATGTTTGCGTAAGCCTTATATTTTTTAGAGCAGCGGTAATGAATAATTCAGCAAAAACAGATGGATTTCCTCAAGTTTTTTGGGGGATGGTAGCAATGGCGATCGCGGTTACAGTTGGCGCAATTTTGGGGAGCTCGGCTCTGGGATCTCTACGGACTAGTGACTCCTTGACCATTATTGGTTCGGCAAAGCGTCCAATTCAATCAAACTATGTGGTGTGGCAAAGCTCGGTCTCTGCCCAGCAACCAACTTTACAACAAGCCTATCAAGCGGTTAAGCGCCACAGCGAGCGGGTGCAAGGATACTTGAAATCTCAAAATATCGGGGATGAATCCATCAGTCTTGGCGCGATCGCGACAGAAGCAATTCCAGAATATGTGAATGGCAATGCTACAGGTAAAATCTTGTCATACAAGCTAACCCAGCGCTTTGAGGTATCTTCAAAGGATGTTAGCGGTATTGCTAAGGTCGCCAGGTCAAGTACAGATTTAATCAATGAAGGAATCCCCTACGCTTCTGAACCACCCCAATATCTCTACACTGATTTAACCCAGCTACGGGTAGAAATGGTTGCTGAAGCAGCTAAAGATGCCAAGTCTCGTGCTGACGCGATCGCTTCAGTTACCGGCAGCAAAGTGGGAGTAGTCCGCCGCGCCGAAACTGACGCATTTCAAATTACACCCAGATTCTCGACCGAGGTTAGCAGTGGGGGAGTTTATAACACTACAACCATAGATAAGGATATTAAAGCCGTAGTTTCTATTACCTTTGCGGTCGATTAAATTCTTTGCCAAGCACAGGATTGAAAACCCATATAGGGTTCCCACTCTCCAAATCATAATTCAAGCGTGCAAAGCCTGGAAGAGTAATCCCCCAAAACCTAATCATCGCGGTTGGGCTGCACCCCTGAACCTACAGGAGATGATTCGGAGGGTGGTGAAAGCGGTCGAGGGCTGGGCTGATTGGCTGGCCGATTGATCTTGAAAAATCCAGAACTGTACACGGTCGCTGCTGGTAAATTTCCCTGGGCAGCGGGTTGAGCTCGAGCAGGAATGGTAAAGTAACCCAGTAGTTCTCCTGATCTAGGAATTGATCTCGCCCAAAGGGTGAGGCTGGGCTGCTGTTGCCACTGGGCTTTATCCACCGCAACATATAGGATCGGAGCAGTTAGACCTTTGCGCGTGAGAGATACTGTTAGTCTAAGGGCGGTTACCCCAGGATTACTAAATTCCAGTGCGATCGCTTGATTAGCCCGCTGTTGTGCCTGGGCGAGAATTGCTTCAAAGCTCAAGCCTTGGACATCAGGACGGTCGGCATTTAGCTCTAGGTGCTGGCTGGTCTCTTGAGCGGATGCTGAATAAAGCTGGCTGAAAATTAGGACAGCGATCGCGCTTAATCCAAAGGGGAATAGCAGTTTCATAAATCTAATCGCCTATTTAGATTTGAACCATTCTACCCCCTGCCTAGTCTGATGGTTTACCATTTCTGAGGCTCAAACCTATGCACAAAATCATTCAATCCGCCTTTGTGCTTGCGATCGCCAGTCTTGTTAGCAGTGCAACGCCAAAAGTAGTTGAAGCTACGCCTGGACTGAGTTGCTCCGAGTGTGCGGTAGCACCAATAGGGCATGGCAGTTATTACCGTCGTCGGTACTACGACTACCACTATGGTCGTCCGCGCTACTATCCTCCAGCCTATCGAGTTATACCAGTGCCCAGATATGTGCCTGTGTACCCTAGCTATCGAACTTTCCGAGATCCTTACTACTATCCCCCTGTACGAAGACACCGTAGATACTTTTACTAGGCTTAAGCGGTGTCAGAACTTACGCAGCCTGATTTGGAAAGTGCTGGCAAAAGGGAGTTAAGTCTCGGTGATATGGATCAGTCCTCCAGCTAGACCAAAGCGATAGGATATCAACAGTCAAACCTTGAAACTTTTTAAAGCTTAGCTAGGTCAAATTAGCCAAAGATTGTGATTAATTACCTGAATAATTTTGTGCGGAGCTATTGAAGATTATGAAAATATTTAAACAAACCCTTCCAGCCGCGATCGCTTTAGTAGCAAGTAGCCTTGGGGGCATGATTGCCCAGCCTGCCACGGCGCTTACCCCAGCCGAAGCCAAGGGCATTGGTATCGGAGTTGCAGCCCTCACCTGTGTGATTGCCAAAGGTTGCGAGGTGCAGACTACTCACCACCACGGATACTATGACCATTATCGTCCCCATCGCCGCAATTACTACCGCCCACGGGTCTATCGAGAGCCAGTATTTGTGCCTGTACCAGTGCCTGTAGTACCCAAATATAGAGATGCCTATATTCCCAAGTATAGGGGCGCTTATGCTCCCAACTATCAGGCTCGGCGGGATATTACCCCAATCATCAATCGAATTTATGTGGAAGAACTGGGGCGCAACGCTGACCGCGAGGGACTATATACCTACCAAGACCGGTTTGACAATGGTTGGTCAATTGAAGACATTCGCCGCGATATTGCTAACAGTCAGGAAGCCCGCAATCGCTACTACCATCGCTACTAATGACCAAACCTAAGCGCTGCACACCTAGGCTATGAATTTAAGGGGATGTGCGGCGCCGCAATTTACCTCTACTTAACTGTTCTTAACACCTAAACCCCAAAAATCCTTTTAGACTAGGGGGAGAAATACCTATAAATATTAGTTCTTTATGACCGCAGTTGCACCCAACCCTAACGCCATCAAACGCAAGGAGACCCTGCTCACGCCACGGTTTTATACCACGGATTTTGATGCCCTGGCGGCCATGAGTCTTGGCGAAACCGAAGCAGACTTTGAAGCCATCCTAGGTGAATTTCAAGCCGACTACAACCGTAGACACTTTGTGCGCGATCGCGAGTTTGAACAGTCCTGGGCGCATCTGGACGAGCAGACCAAGGATAATTTTCGGATTTTTCTGGAAGGTTCTTGTACCTCCGAGTTTTCGGGCTTCTTGCTCTACAAAGAGATTGCGGTCAAAATTAAAGACAAAAATCCGCTGATGGCTGAATGTTTCTCCCTGATGAGCCGGGATGAGGCGCGCCATGCTGGTTTTTTAAACAAAGCGATGAAAGATTTCAACATGACTCTGGATCTTTCTAATCTGTCCCAGAGTAAAAAGTATGTCTACTTCGAGCCGAAGTTTATTTTTTACGCCACCTACCTATCTGAAAAAATTGGCTACTGGCGCTACATCAAGATCCATCAACACCTTCATGCCCATCCTGAACATCAGATCTATCCAATTTTTCGATTTTTCGAGAACTGGTGTCAAGATGAAAACCGCCATGGGGACTTCTGCAATCTTTTGCTCAAGAGTCAACCTCAGTATATTCAAGGCTGGCAAGCCAAGCTCTGGAGTCGGTTTTTCCTACTGTCAGTATTTGCTACCATGTATTTGAATGATATTTGCAATCGCTCTGAGTTTTATGAAGCGATCGGCATGAATACTCAAGCCTATGTCAATGCCGTGTTACGAGATACTAACCGTGATGCAGCTAAGGCTTTTCCAGTAATTCTTGATCTAGATAACCCCAAGTTTTGGCAAGCCCTCGAAAACTGCGTAGCCAACAACGCTAAGCTAGCCCAAATTGAAAGTAGCGATCGCCCTAAATGGCTCAAGCCGATCAATAAGCTACCTTACCTCTTGGGCAATGGTTGGCAATTCCTGCAAATGTATCTGCTCAAACCGATTGAAGTACAGAAGGGAGTTGTACGCTAATTCTGATGCCCCTTTTATCCGCTAGCCTGCAAGCTCGCTTGGCTCAACCCCTTAAGCTAGGTGAATTTGAACTAAATAGTCGGGTGCTGCAATCACCTCTATCTGGGGTGACAGATCTGGTGTTCCGCCGCCTAGTCCGCCGCTATGCGCCTGATTCCATGATGTACACCGAGATGGTCAATGCCACGGGCTTGCACTATCTTAAGCAACTACCCCAAATCATGGAGTTGGATCGGGCAGAGACCCCAGTTAGCATTCAGCTATTTGATTGTCGGCCAGATTTTTTAGCTGAAGCTGCCCAGAAAGCGGTGTCAGAAGGGGCAGACACGGTAGACATCAATATGGGTTGTCCCGTGAACAAAATCACTAAAAATGGTGGTGGATCTTCTCTCCTCCGTCAACCCCAAGTAGCAGAAGCGATCGTGCGGGCGGTAGTTGATGCGGTGCGTGTGCCAGTTACAGTCAAAACCCGAATTGGCTGGAGCGAGCAGGAGATCAACATCCTTGACTTTGCCCGCCGCATGGAAGATGCAGGTGCTAAAGCAATCACTGTGCATGGACGCACCCGCGCCCAGGGTTACAATGGCTCTGCCAAGTGGGAATGGATTAGGCAAGTCAAGGAGATTTTGCAGATTCCGGTAATTGCTAACGGTGATATTTTTTCTGTACAGGCAGCGATCGCCTGTCTAGAGGCTACTGGGGCAGATGGAGTGATGTGTTCCCGCGGCACCCTAGGTTATCCTTTTTTGGTGGGTGAAATTGACCATTTCCTCAAAACTGGGAAGATCTTACCGCCCCCCACTCCGATTCAGCGACTCGAAGTTGCCAGGCAGCATTTACTTTGGCTAGATGAATATAAAGGTGAGCGCGGTATTCGCCAAGCCCGTAAACATTTAACCTGGTATGCCAAGGGCTTTGTGGGAGCAGCATACCTGCGTGGGCAGTTATGTAATGTGGAAAACCTGGCTCAGGGACTAGGCTTACTAGACCAAGCGATCGAGCGGATCAGTGATCTAGACCCAGAAGCGATCGCCTTAGAAGAACCATTAGTTGCCATGGCGCAGTAAGTATATACTCATACAATTAGGCATAAATGATTTATATACGCTATACTTAGTCCTGTTTTGCCACCTACATTCCAGAGTCCAAATTTGGCAGTAAAATCATGGTCCTAGAACAATCGCCTGAATTTCCCGATTTCGACCTCGCAGAACTTCCTGACCTTCCAGAGCTTGAGGGCGAAATAAGTGCAACCGCAAGTCAAGACTCCGAGCTTGATCAACTCCTGGGGCTCAGTTCGGGATTTGAGCAAGAATTTGGCTCTGGGAGCAGTCAATTCAGTAGCGATCTGAGTGGCGATGGTAGCCTTGATGACCTGATGAATGAGTTAAACAGTGACCCTGCTTTTAGTAATACAGGTGGATTTGAAAGCCTAGGTTTACCTGAATCAAAAACCGATGTCAAAATTGAACAAGATGAATTTGCCAGCTTGCTAGATGATATTGCTGCTGAAAGCGAGCAACCTGACCTAAGTCAAAGTCAAACCCTGGAACTTGACCCTTTCAGTGTTGACTTTGCCCCATCGCAAGCCCCAATCCCAGATTTAGAAGAGGCAGCAGATGACCTCATGGAAGACTTTGCTACCGCCGATACCATCCAAATTCTGGAGACAATCGCTGGCTCTAGCACCGAAGCATTTCCTATAGAACCAGGAGATCAAGTTAATGATCTAGATGACCTGGAAAGTTTTCTTAGTGCTGAGCTACCATCGACTGAATTGGGTGATGTCCCAGATGAACCTGATCCCTTTGGTCAAATCACCCCAGAATTTAGTGATCCTTTCGCGATTCAGCAAAGCTCTGTTCCATCATCTTCAGCTTTTAACTACATGGATCTAGAGCCAGAAGTCTCTGGGGAGATGGGAGAATTTGAAGTGTCCGTGACTCCCAGCCAGCCCGGCGAGGATTTGCCCGAGAGTGTTGCCGAACTAAGCCCAGATCTAAGCCTAGATTCAGGTGCAGGCTTTGCCGCTGATCTTGAAGAAGTGAGTACAACCCCAGATGTACCTATTCCTGTTGATTTTGCAGAGCCAAACGAACCT
>JANRLH010000056.1:0-70881 GCA_033762795.1 Pseudanabaenaceae cyanobacterium bins.68 | reverse complement strand
GTGTAGCGACACCAGCCCTGCTCTGCTCCCGATAGGCGATCGCCGTTGTAGTTGCTGGTCGCATGGGTAATCCCATTTTGATCAAACTCGATTTGCACTTGATAGGTGACACTGCTACCCACCACCGCTTGGATAGAATTGCCTCTGCGCACCAAACTTTGAACGGTTTGCAATGCTCTTTTGCCTTTCTCAAATGCCCTAGGTGCGGCATGGTACTTAATTAATGATTCGCTGAGATGAGGAATAACTGACATCAGGTCTTTGCACCTCTAATGGCTGTGGCAGTATATATATTATGCTTTTACCCTGAGCGCCACACAAATTTAGGAATGCAATTAAATTTTTGCGGCTTTAACTAGACTTTCTCTACTTCGCTCTGGTGCACACTCATTTTCATTTGACCCAGGCGCAAGCCAATTTCACCGTTGCTGCTAGAAGTAGACAACACTAGACCAATTTTATCTAGCTTAATAATTCTCACCCGATCGCCCACTTGAGGTTGATAGGGAGGCTCAGATTTCTGTTCAGTTTTTTGGGCAGAGGGGAGATGGAGTTTGGCAATTTGCCCCATGCGTTGCTCTGCCCATTGGGCGGAACTAGCGGAACCATCCCCCGCTTGCAGTTTGCGAATCACGCGGGCAATTTCTTTTTTAGCTTGAGCGATCGCCCCTAAGATTTGCTGTTCTTGGTGTTGACGGAGTTCTTGGTACTGACTGCGGAGATTGGCGGATTTTTCCACAATTTCCTGGTGCAAGCGCTCTGTATCCCGCAATAGCTCTATTACTTTTTCGGTAGCTACAGTCTGCTGCCGCGTTTGATTTTCCAATTCACTGATCAAACGATTCGTCTCAATCGAACCGAAACCCAAATGTGTTTGGGCAGGCTGGAGAATCTCTTCGCTGAGACCCAGACGGCGGGCGATCGCTAGAGCATTAGAACGGCCAGGAATCCCCCACAGCAGGCGATAGGTAGGAGCTAGGGCTAGATCATCAAATTCCACCGAAGCATTTTCAAACTGTTCATGCTTATATTTCAGCATTTTCAATTCGCCAAAGTGGGTGGTTGCAATCGTCAGCTTTACTTGCTTAGCCAGATATTCTAAGAGCGCGATCGCGATCGCCGTGCCTTCGGTTGGATCAGTGCCTGCTCCCACTTCATCTAATAGAATCAGGGAATTTGGAGTAGCGATGCTCAAAATTCCGCCAATACGGCGAATATGCCCCGAAAAAGTGGAGAGATTTTGCTCTAAGGACTGTTCATCGCCAATATCTGCCAAGATCAAATCAAACCAAGGCAATGCCACTGGCTCGGCTGCCGGCACAAACATGCCAGCCTTTGCCATTAATGCTACTAGCCCAATGGTTTTGAGGGTAGCGGTTTTGCCCCCCGTATTCGGCCCTGTAATCACTACCACGCGGGTAATCGGCTCAATTTTGACCGTAATTGGCACCACCGCTCTGCCCTCTTCCCGTTGCTCTTGCCACACCAACAAAGGATGGCGTAGCTGGCGCAGTTGAGTAGGAGTATTTAGATCTTGGAAGAGTTGTGGCGGCTTTGCCTTCAGCCAATAACCATATCTCGCCCGCGCGATCGCTAGATCAATTTCGGTCAGTACCTGCAATAGCCTAGCTAGATCCGCGCTGACTTCACCCACTTGATCGCTCAAGGCTTGCAAAATTCGCTCAATCTCAGTCTGCTCATAGCGCTCTAGCTGCCGCAGGCGATTATTGCCATTCACTATGCCGTTGGGTTCCACAAAAATAGTTAAGCCGCTGGCAGAGGCATCATGTACGATTCCTGGAATCTGATCTTTGTGGGTAGCCTTCACCGCCAAGACATAGCGATCGCCCCGTTGGGTAATAATATTCTCCTGTAGGGCATTGCCTTTACGCTGAATTAAATTCTGCAAGCTAGATAGCACCTGTTCCCTCACCTGGCGCATGGTAGACCGATAGTTAGCTAACTTCTCAGAAGCCCGATCTAGTACCATTCCCCCTTCATCGATCGCTTGATAAATCTGCTGTTCTAGCTCAGGATAGGTACGCAACTCCTGCACCATCTCCTGCAAGGCGCTACAGTTCTGGCTATTATCAATCTGGCGTCTCAGGTGCCGCGCTCCTGCTAGGGTGGTCGCCACCTGCCATAATTCTTTGGGATCAAGCATCCCGCCTTTACTACTGCGAGCGATCGCCAGGGTAATATCTTCCACTCCCTCCAGGGAAAGTCCACCCCCGATCTGCTCATCCAGCCCATACACTTCTTTGGTCAGATTTAACAGCCCCAGACTCTGGTCAAGACTAGCACCAATCTCAAGTTTGGCTCTCATCCCCAGCTTAGTTGCCGCAAAACCACTCACCTGGCGACAGAGCCGCTGCCACTCCAACAATTCCAAGGTGGCGGCATCAAGAGCTAAGGAATTGAGCATCAAATGACTAGCTAATTTAACTGGGCTTTGCCGATTATAGCCTTGATCAATCTGGCAGCTTACCCGTCTTCACCAATGATTTTAGCTTGGCACTGGGATGAAAAAAGCTCACCGCCGTCTGAGGAATTTCCAAAGGCATGGTGTTCAGCGGATTAGTCCCCCGTCTAGCTGCCCGATACCGCACGCCAAATTTACCAAAGTCTTGAATAATCACACTCTGATGTTCGCTCAAACATTGACAAATATAGGCGATCGCCGCATCCAAACAAGCCCCCGCTACCGCCTGGCTCACCCCATCGACTTCTTCGGAGATATATCGCACTAGATCGCGGCGATTTCGATCAGCCATTGACCCTACACCACAGTTTCTAACTCATCCGCAAAAAACCAGGTAGACTGCTGATCACTAAAGCCCACCACAAACCCCATTTTCTTGCCATCCAGGATCTTGAAGCTCTTAATTACTCCTACTTCACCCTTGCGCTGGGAAATTTCACTACCCACACTATCCCGAAAAGTCTTAACTCTGACCTTTTGACCAACCTGCATAATCCCAAAAATTCTAACTAAACTAAAATTAGCCTTAAGTTTACCGCAAACTGTCACCTGCCCATGCCAATCACGATCGCTCAATTGCAAAAATATAAACTCCAACACCGCCCGATTGTTGCCCTCACTGCCACTGACTACGCGATCGCTAAAATGGTGGATCAAGCTGAAGTAGACCTAATCCTGGTAGGTGACTCCCTCGCCATGGTTGCCCTCGGCCACCCCAACACCCTCCCCCTCACCCTCGAACAGACCATTCACCATACCCAAGCCGTAGGTAGAGCAGTTAGCCATGCCCTGTTAGTGGTAGATTTGCCGTTTCTTTCCTACCAAATCAGCCCCGAACAAGCAATCCTAGCAGCCGGCTCTATTCTGCAACAGACTCCCGCGCAAGCAGTCAAGCTCGAAGGTGCTAGCCCTAGGATTCTGCATACCGTAGAAAGGCTGACTGAAGTTGGCATTCCCGTAATTGGCCATCTCGGACTCACGCCCCAATCTGTCTACCAACTAGGCTATCGCCAACAGGCTACCACCCCCGCCGCCGCTACTGATCTCCTCACTCAAGCCCAAGCCCTCACCCAAGCGGGCATCTTTGCCCTAGTCCTAGAACATATCCCCTCTGACCTGGCGGCTCAGGTCACCCAGGCTCTTGCAATCCCAACCATTGGTATCGGTGCGGGTCATCACTGCGATGGTCAAATTTTAGTTACCCATGACCTGTTGGGGCTGTCCGACCAGATCCCGCCCTTTGCCAAACAGTATGCCAATCTGCGCGAAATTGCTCAACAAGCGATCGCCGCCTATAGTCTAGAAGTGCGCCGCCGTGAATTTCCTAGTTGATCTTGAGCAGGTCTAGCAAGGCAAACGCCTAAAAACCAGTGCGCCGCCGTGAATTTCCTAGCTGATCTTGAGCAGGTCTAGCAGGGCAAACGCCCAAAAGTCCAGTGCGCCGCCGTGAATTTCCTAGCTGATCTTGAGCAGGTCTAGCAGGGCAAACGACTAAAAGTCCAGTACAGGGATCTCCTGCCCCCCATCATCCTTCAGATCAGGACTTACGCAAACTAAAAAATCCCCTCATCCCCCAACCCCTTCTCCCACATAGGAAGAAGGGGAGTAAGTCAGGTTTTTTCTGGTTCCCTCTCCCGTTTTGGGAGAGGGCTAGGGTGAGGGTCTGAGAAAATTCTGCGTAAGTCCTTCAGATGTACAACACCCATTCAAAAAACTGATCGTCTCGCTGCACCATGCCAACCATGCCTGCTCGTAGTAGATGCCATTACGAAGAGTTAAGTATTGAAATTTCCTCGGCGGGGAAAGTTGATCAAACTCCAAGAAATATTTCTGAGCAATAAATTCGTAGGTGGCTAACTGCTCTAAATGGGCTTGGCGATGTTGCTCTAGCTCTCCTAAAATCACCGCCCTAGGGACTAAATGCCCAACAAATAGCTTAACTAATAAATCATCCTTAATCGGACTGACAGGGGCAGTTTGAGCAATCCAATCCTCTAGGTACTGCTGCCCAGTGGGAGTGACACAATAAATGCGTTTATCGGGGCGCTGATATTGGTGGATTGTCTCAGCACTGAGCAAGCCCTGCTCTTCTAGCTTGGCTAATTCTCGATAGACCTGCTGAAAAGTAGCTCGCCAGAAAAAACCCACGGAACTTTCAAAGCTTTTCCGCAAATCATAACCACTACAGGGATTTCCGATCAATACCGCCAAAATGGCATGGGCTAGCGCCATAAATCACCTCTAAAAAATTACCTCTTGCATATTCAACAAAGTGATTATATAGTACCATTGTACTCAATTAATTGAATATTCAACTCATTGAGTTAGGGTTCATTGCGATTTTCCAAAGGATGCAGTACAAAAAACACTAAAACCCGTAGCGGCGCAGTGCCCCTTTTGTCACTCATTAACTTGCCAACTGCAATATCTAGATCTATTCAACTAGAAAAGCTCTCTAAAAAACGAGTTTGAGAGCAGAGCCCTCAACTAAACAACTAATACCCCCAGGAGCAAACCCATGACTGATCGGAATACAACCAGTACAAAAAATAATCCAAGCAAAGTTATAAATCCCGGACGTTTTACTGCCCATACCGATCAACCTTTTGTCGTATTTTTGATTGGGATGCGGGTAAACCAATTTTGGGCTTTTGATAAGTGGACTCCTGTGGCTCAGGCTATGGCTCCCATGCTCAAAACCCTGTATAAGTATCCCGAAAAAGGATTTCTAGGCGGAGAGAATTTCTTTCGACTGTTTCCCCTCACTACTCTACTCTTGTCCTATTGGCGATCGTTCGATGATTTAGAGCATTTTGCCCGCAGCCCATCCGAACCTCACCTCAAGGCATGGCAGAGCTTCAATAAGTCCGTTGGCAATGATGGTAGCGTGGGCATTTGGCACGAAACCTATCGGATTGAGCCGGGGAATTACGAAGTGATTTATGGGAATATGCCCGTATTTGGTTTGGCGGCAGCCACCCAACATTTGCCCATTGGCGTCAAACGGGAACGAGCTTCAGAGCGTTTAGAGCCTTTTCCCACTAAGTTGTAGTTTAGAAGTTACCAAAAATTCCACAAGATTACTACAGGGGGAGGTGAGGACAAGTATGTTTATCGCAGTCTACAAGTTAATGGGTGACAAAAGGGGTCGCAGGGCCGCTATGGGTTTTAATGATTTCTGTACCGCATTCTTTTGAAAATCCCAATAACAATTGAGGGTGTATTGCGCCGCGGTAAATTTCTCAGCTACACTTCTATCTCTGGATAATCAAGTTCCTGACCTACATCCGACCAACACCGATAATAAAACTGACACTGCCCACACACCTCACTAGTCCGAGCCAGTCTCGGCCAATCCTGCTTAGTTTCCAGTCCCAGTCTAATTTCTTGCAAGCGATCGCTCAAGTCTTCCTCAATCTCAGCATGGAGGGCATCACTATAACCAATCCTCACTTGCTCTGCCCTATTGGCAAACCAATAGACCATACTCAAGTCCTTACAGGCATAGGCACTAGTTTTTGCTAGCACATATAAATACAGGCGCGTTTGCCACTGTTGGCGTAACTGCCCCATCCTGATCGGGTGCTGGTGCGTCTTCCAATCAAAAATCACCGCTTGATCCCTACCCAGCACCAGCAGATCATAGATCACATTTACCCCCACCCCCTGATCTCCCCAACAGCGGCGATGCTCTGGTAAATATTCCCCAGACGGCAACTGTTGCCTAAATAGCTCAAAAGCCTGATACCATCGCTGCAACTTGGGCTGGCCCGCCAACCAGGGGCGAATATCTTGACCCAAAAAGCTCTGCTGCACCAACAGGTGAAACTGACTGCCTAACTCTAGACCCTTCGCCGCCGCGATCGCTGGTAAAGACTGACAATCTTCTAAGTAAATATACTGGAATTTGCGCCGACAGGCATCCCATACCTGTAAACCACCCTGGGAAATAGTTAATCCTGGCAAAATTTTCACCTCTTGCATAATCCCCAACCCCAAATATAGGTCATACTTAACCTGGAGTAGCAGCATAATAAGTTCATATCCAATCCTACCGAGGCTCTAGAACCATGATCGGAACCCCCCTTCCCAGCTTGAACGCCGAGCAGAATCTCAACCCCGAACTGCAAACCCCAATTGAAACTCCAGAAGGTGAGCTACACCTCAGATTTTTTGTCAACTCTGGGACTGAATACGCCCTACCCGCGATCGGGATTCGGGAGGTCTTAGAGTATTCCCCTGATCGGATTAACCCAATGCCCAACATCTCTCCCCTGTTGCTCGGTACAATTAATATCCGAGGTCGAGTGATCTGGGTAGGCGACCTCAGCCAATTTCTAGGAGAACAACTCCAAGTCAATACCGACAAAGCGGAAATTTCGATTATTGCGATCGAAGACAAAGGTGTAGTCCTTGGCTTAGCGATTGACCGCATTAGCGCTATGACCTGGCTAGAACCTGCCAAACTTGAAACCAAGCGTACTACCGATCCGATCAATCAGTTTGTCAAAGGTCAATGGCTAATTCAACCACCCAACTCCCCAGACAACCTGATTGAACCTGCTGAACCCACTGTCCTCAAACTGCTCGACCATGTGAGTATTCTGCAATCTTCCCGCTGGGCAGCCTAAAAAAATCTTGGTCTTAGCTGCTTCATGCAAGAAAAAAGGTAAAAACTAGTGCAGGGTCTTTCCTGCCTAAAAACCTGCAACAAAAGCGATCGCACACACCACTCTTCCCCTAGTCAAAAATGCCAAACCATTAACATAATTAGCAAATTAAGCTTGAGCACATATGAGTAAAGATATATTAGTATTAGCCAGCAGGTTGCAATTACCAGCACTGAATCTATGAACAAGAGCAAATTTTTAAGATGGTTAGATATCAGTAAGCTGAGAATGGATAGAGCATAGCTCCAGATCGGGTTAGATAATGGTAACAAGGTTGCCAATGCCTCTACATGGGTTTACGCTTAGGTTTACGCTTAAGGCATGGCGGTATAGGGAAATGACTAAAACAGATTAGGAGAGACAATAATGGCATCGGGAACTCAAGACCGCAGAGACTATGCAACTAACTATGGAGTAGCCGAGTCAGCCTACGCCCAGGGCGACTACGAACATGCGGCTGCCCTCACCCAAGTTCTGATCCAGGAATATCCTGATGATCCACGCTCCCATCTCCTCTACGGTCATATTTCTCTGGTGCTAGATCACCACCAGACCGCCCTAAATAGCTACCAAACTGTACTCAGCCTTACCACTGATCCCCGCATCACCGAAAATGCCAACTGGGGAATAGACCAAGTAGAGCAAAGAATCGCTGCCACTGGCACCAATACTAGCCCAGAAGATTACGGAGAATTTGACCTGGCAGAAGACGATTCCCCCTCCCGTGCTAATTTCTTCCAATCTACTACTTTGCAGAGTGGTCAAGGCACCAAGATGCAGTATGACCCAGAGGAAGTCAGCATCAGTTCCAACAATATGTTTGCCGACCAAGAGGATGATTTTGACTTTGCCGACCTAGATAACGACTTCGACCAGGATTTAAGCTTGGATAGTCCCAACTCTGGGGGTTTTAGCTCTGGTGGTTTTAACTACGATGACGAAACCAAGATGGTGAATAACACCGGAGGAAATGCCACCGAAAATGTGGTGTTTGCCGATGAATTTGATGAATTTGACGACATGGATGACATCACCACTGGTTTTCCCTCCTTTGATGAATCGGAAACTACCCAGATGGTCACTAGTGGCGGCGAACCCACAGGCAGGTATCCGAGCCAGTCTTTTGGCTTCTCTGACACAGATGGTCGCTCTGCTACCCAGGCTTTTAACAAAATTGATGATCTAGAACTATTTGGCGCTTCAGATTCTGCTGCTAGCGATCCCGCTCCCAAAGTGACTACCCTTGATCGGGAGGTAGTAATTGATCAAGATGCTAAAAGTTGGTCTGCCGCTTTTGATAATCTTGCCCTATCCTCTAAGGTGCTGACCACCGCAATTGTCTCCGGGCTGGTAGGCGTAGTGGCAGCAACCACTGTGAGCTTGAGTCTAGCTCGCAATGATGGTGCTAAGGCAGTAGAAGCCAATGGCAATATGAATAACTTGTTGGCTACTGGAGCGGCAGTAGTGTTTGGCTCAGGTGCTTCTTGGCTCATGGGCATGCAAATGGTACTGGGGCTGAAAAAAACCACCAATAACCTGAATAGCCAGTTTGAAGCGGTGATTCGTGGTGACATGAATCCGAAAGCCACGGTCTATTCCCAAGATGAAATGGGTCAGTTGGCTACTGGCTTTAATCAAATGATTCAGGCAATTTTGGCAGTTACTTTGGAAGCCCAGAAAAAAGCAGATGATCAAGAGCAGGCTAAAGAGGATTTGCAGCGCCAAGTGATTCGGCTACTAGATGACGTAGAAGGGGCAGCGCGAGGTGACTTGACTGTACAGGCAGAAGTAACTCCAGACGTTTTAGGGGCGGTAGCTGATTCCTTTAACTTGACTATTCAAAACCTGCGCGAAATTGTGCAGCAGGTGAAGGTCGCAGCTAAGCAGGTAAGCGAAGGCTCAAAAGAGAATGAAAGTTTTGCGCGCAGTTTGTCCTCTGATGCTTTGCGCCAGGCAGAGGAGTTAAGTGTGACCCTCAATTCGGTGCAGATGATGACGGAATCTATTCAACGGGTGGCAGAGAGTGCGCGCGAAGCAGAGCAGGTGGCAAAGCTAGCATCTCAAACGGCGATTAAGGGTGGAGAAGCCGTAGAGCGAACGGTAGCTGGGATTTTGGATATTCGCAACACTGTAGCTGAAACTACACGGAAAGTGAAACGGCTGGGTGAGTCTTCCCAAGAAATCGCTAAGATTGTGGGCTTGATTTCTCAAATTGCTTCTCGTACCAACCTGCTCGCGTTGAATGCCAGTATTGAAGCAGCTAGAGCAGGGGAATCAGGTAGAGGTTTTGCGATTGTAGCAGATGAGGTAAGACAGCTAGCAGATCGAGCTTCTAGATCTTCTAAAGATATTGAACAGATTGTATTGAAGATTCAAGGGGAAACAGGGAATGTACAGCAGGCAATGGATTTGGGTACTCAGCAGGTAATTGATGGAACCAAACGGGCAGAACAAGCGAGACAGTCTTTGAGTGATATTATTCAGGTATCCCAGCGAATTGATGCTCTGGTACGCTCGATTACTGAAGATACGATTAAACAGACCGAGACCTCCAGAACAGTAGCGCAGGTAATGCAATCGGTGGAATTGACTGCTCAGGAAACTTCCCAAGAGTCGCAAAAGGTATCGACCTCGCTCCAAAATCTGGTGGGAGTTGCCCGCAGTTTGCAAGAGTCGATTGAAAGGTTCCGAGTGGATTAGGTCTGGTTGCCTTTGGCAATTGTGCGGGTTTGAGATTGTCGGAATTCAACCTAGATTAAGGGAAGATAGATATGAACCAGGAACAAAAGCAAAGGATTACTAGTCATTTTGTAGCAGAAGCAAAGGATCTACTGGCAGTAATTGACTCTGGGTTGAGTAGCTTGAGTGGCGGACTAATTGAAACCGAGGCGATTAACGAACTGTTTCGGGCTGCCCATTCGATCAAGGGGGGGGCAGCGATGCTGGACTTGCCAATTGTCACGCAAATTGCTTACCATTTGGAAGATTATTTTAAGGTGTTGCAAGAATACGCTGGCATGAATCTGGGCTGTGATCTAGGAGATGCTCTGCGCCAAGTTTATGACTGCTTGGTCAAAGCGATCGCCCATGTGGAAATTCACCTGACCATTGAGCATCAATTTGACTGGGATTTAGGTTTGGAGGTTGACCCACGCTATGACCTGGCTGAGCAACTGTTAGCGACTTGGGTGCAGGGGGTAGGCCAGACTATGCCTCAAATTGGTAGTTCGGCTGATTTATCCTTCTCTGATTCGGCAATGGCTAAGCTGGATGAGATGGAGCAGATCTTTAAACGGGAAGATGTTCATGCTACTCGCCTAAGACTACAGGGAATTTGTGACGATCTAGGGATGCTGGGTGCAGGCATATCTGGCTGGAGAGAGTTGACAGCGGCGGCGGCGGCGGCGGTCGGTAATTTGGGCAACTCCTATCGCACACTAGCGCCAGTGATTTTGCGATCGCTGCGATCAGGTACTGACTTGGTGAATCAGGCTCGTTTGGCTGAGATCGGCGTAACTGCAGAAATTAAGTCGCTTCTGCCAGCTAACTATCAGCCCAAGGTGATGGAAGTTGTTAAAGCTTCTGAGTTGCCTGAAATTGAACCACTGAGCCTAGAGCTAGACAAAAAAGCCAGCCCGAATAATCTCCAGGAATTTTTTGCTGAAGCAGAAGACCTAGATCTACTGGGTATGGTCGAGATTGAAGACGGTGAAAGCCAAGCAGAATTTTGGCAGAGTCTAGAAGAAATTGAGGAGGATCAGCAGGCAATAGAACTTGAAAGCCCAGAACTACTTCAAGAACCAGAGCTAGAAGTAATAGACCTTGAAAACCCAGAATTACTTCAAGAATCAGAGCTAGAAATAATAGAACTTGAAAGCCCAGAATTACTTCAAGAACCAGAGCTAGAAATAATAGAACTTGAAAGCCCAGAATTACTTCAAGAACCAGAGCCAGAAGTAATAGAACTTGAAAGCCCAGAACTACTTCAAGAACCAGAGCTAGAAGTAATAGACCTTGAAAACCCAGAATTACTTCAAGAATCAGAGCTAGAAATAATAGAACTTGAAAACCCAGAACTGCCTGACACTGAGCAACTTAACCCAGGATTTGTGGCAACAGAAATTGCGATTGTTCCAGAAGATCTTGCCGAATTTTTTGCCGGCGATTCTCTCAGTTTAGAAGAAGAACAGTTGGCAATGGCTGAGTTTAGAATTGATCCTGTCAGTGAAGATCAGCTATTGAGCAGAGCAACACCCAGTGGCGATCCTGATCCCTCGGTAATCAACACCTATGACTATGAAGATTTGGGATTATCCAGCTTTTTCCTTGAGGCAGTTGCGGTAGATCAATCTGAACAAGAGCTGAATTTAGTTGAGTTTGTAGAGGGTATCCAACCCAATGCTGAAAGTGCCCCAGATCAAGATTTTGTGATCGATTTATTCGATCAAATGGAAATTACCGAAAACCCTAGCCAGAGCGAATCAAACTTCGCTTTAGCCAATCTATTTGCAGCAGAGGAAATCATATTTATGCCTGAGCCAGAACACCCCACCGAACTAGATAATTTATTTGCTGAACAAGTCTTAGAAAACCCCACTGAGGTAGAGAGCTTATTTAAAGAGATAAATTCAACAGCAGATTCCCCAGAGCAAGGGATGGCGACCGTTACAGAACCACAATCGCCAATTGATTTGACCGATTTTTTTGCGGCTGAATTAGGTGAAACAGTTGAGCCAGAGCTAATCGATTTGGAGTCAGTTCCCTCTGGTAGCGCTTCCCTAGAACCTGATCTAACCGAAAGTAACCTGGCTGAATTTGAAGCTGAACTTGAGTCAATGTTTGAGCTTGAAGGTGATGATCCTGAAGCTGCAGACATTTTCGCACTTTCAACTGATTCGCCCGAGCAAGATCCAGTAGCTGAGGATGAGATTAAGGAGATTAGCTCCTTTTTTGATCAAATTCAAGACCCACAGCTAGTTCTTGATCCACCAGACTTGGAGATCGATCCGTCAACTGAACTGGACTTTAATCCATCTTCAGATCTGAGTGAAGATTTTGGACTGGCTGAATTTTTCGGCTCAATCGACCCAAGTTCGGAAGAACTGCCAAATTTGTTCGAGCCAGAGGCTACTGAAGTAGCTGAACCTTTAGAGAGTAATCCTATTGACAGCTTGTTTGATTTTGGCGATGTAGATCATGCTCCATCTTCAACTGTCGATCATCTGGCAGATTTTTTCCAAGCTGATCAGGAAAGCCAAAACATAGATTCTAATAACTCAGATTCCACCAGTGACCCTCTGTTCGATGAATTGGAATCTCTACTGAGCAAACCTATGGCCGCCCCTAATTTTGCAGATCTAGAAGCCTTAATTGGAGCTAGTCAGCCTGCGGAATTAGAAGCGAAACCGCGCCTAGAGCTTGCGCCCAAAAAGACCAGGGTGGTTACTACTAACACTATGAAGGTGAACGTAAAAAACCTCGATAGTTTAAATAACTTGGTGGGGGAATTGATCGTCAATCGGAACCTCCTGGAGAGCGACAATGATAAACTCCAATTATTTATCTCTAATCTGCTCCATCAAGTACAGGATCTGAGTGATGTTTCTCAACGGATGCGAGATGAATACGATCGATCGCTAATGGAAAGTACGATTTCCATGAGCAGACCTCAATCCTTCACTAGAGTTGCCAGCAGCCTTTCGGAAATTACAGCAATTTCTGGTGGAGAAAGCACAACTGCTCTATTTGAAGATATTGAACTGGATCGCTACAGTAATTTTCACATTCTTTCTCAAGAAATTATTGAACTGATTGTGAAGGTAAGAGAATCTGCCTCTGATATTGAATTCGTTGTCAGTGAAGCTGAACAGGTAACCAGACAACTGGGCACGATTACTACCCAAATTCAAGATGATCTCAAACAGGTGAGAATGGTTCCCTTTGACCAGATGGCTGAGCGATTGCCTCGCGGGGTACGCGATCGCGCCCAACAGAATGGCAAAAAGGCAGATATTGTGGTATTTGGTGGTGACACGCTGATCGATAAAGCGATCCTAGAACAACTCCAAGATCCGATGGTGCACTTGATCAATAATGCGATCGACCATGGCATTGAAGATCCACTTACGCGCAGTCAGGCGGGCAAACCTGAACAGGGGACAATCACAGTCAGGGCTTACCACCAAGGCAATCAAACCGTAATCGCCGTCACTGACGATGGCGCAGGAATTAATCCTGCCAAGGTGGCTCAGTCAGCAATCAGGAAAGGTCTGCGTACTGAGAATGAGGTGAAGTCCCTCACAGTAGAACAGACCTATGACCTTTTGTTTGAACCTGGCTTCAGTACCACTGTACAAGCTGATGTATTTAAGGGGCGGGGTGTAGGCATGGATGTGGTGAAGAGCAGCATTGAAGATATCCGTGGCACGGTATATACCGAATCCAAAGTTGGTGAAGGGACTACCTTTACCATTCGCTTACCCCTCACTCTCAGCGTTTCTAAGGCGATGTTCTGTATCAGCGATCGCAACCGCATTGCCTTCCCTGTAGATGGGTTTGAAGATGTGGTAGAAATATCTGGTGCTGATGTTGAGTTCAATAGCAAAGGGCAGCCTTGTTTGCCTTGGCGAGACACGATCTTACCCTTCCGACCGCTCACGGAACTACTCTCCTACAATCGCCAAATCTCTCGCTCCAGCATCTACAACAAGCAAGAGGATGATCTAATTACGATTGTGATTCTGCGCAATGAAGGAAATTACCTTGCCTTGCAAGTAGATCAGTTCCTGGGTGAAAACGAAATCGTAATCAAGAACCTAGAAGGTCCAATTGAAAAGCCTAAAGGGATTGCCGGCGCGACTATTCTAGGAGATGGTAGAGTGATGTCGATCGCTAATATTCTGGAACTGTTCGATATCGCCAGTGGCAAGATTCAAGTCAATCGTCAAAAAATGGTGGGTAGCCTACTAATTGAAGATGATGCCCAAAGCGAGCCACTGGTATTGATTATTGATGACTCTGTAACCGTGCGTGAACTACTCTCCCTCACCTTCTCCAAAATTGGTTACCGTGTAGAGCAGGCTAGGGATGGCCAGGATGCTTGGGAAAAACTCAGGGCGGGACTCCCTTGTGATTTGATTTTCTGTGATGTGGAAATGCCAAGAATGGATGGTTTTGAGTTGCTCTCTCGCATTCAGAAAGATAATTCTCTCAATCGTATTCCAGTTTCAATGCTGACCTCGCGCGGTAGCCAAGTCCATCGTCAGCGAGCGGCGCAACTAGGTGCTAAGGCCTACTTTACCAAGCCCTACTTGGAAGAAGAGATTCTCAGTGGTGCTCAAAAGCTGTTCAAAGGTGAAAAGCTAATTGACTAATTTCCTGGACTTACAACCGCAGGAGTTACCTGAGCCAACTTACCTGGTGGGGGGCTGGGTGCGTAATTTGCTGATGACTTACCACCACCTTCCCTTTTGTGCCAAATCCAAATTAGATCTGGATCTAGTGACTGCCAATTTTGCAGTTGAGATGGGTGCTGACCTGGCGCGCAAGCATGGAGCTGGCTACGTGGTTTTGGATCGCGATCGCCAAATTGCTCGCTTAGTTTTTGCCGATGCCACGGTAGATTTCGCCCGCCAGGTGGGAGACAACATCTTGACCGACTTGAGTAAACGGGATTTCTGCATGAACGCGATCGCCATGCCCTGTAATCATTTTGCGACCCTTACCCAGCCTCTCCAAACTGCTGATCTAGAGCGGCTAATTGATCCCCATGGTGGTCAGGCAGATTTATGGCAGCGCCAGGTGAGAATGGTGGCTCCTGAGAATCTTCAAGCTGACCCCTTGCGAATTGTGCGGGGATACCGTCAGGCAGCACAGTTGGGATTTGAATTAGAAAAATATACCAGGTTGACCAGCACCAAACTGGCTTGTTCCCTGGGATCAGTGGCGGCAGAGCGGGTGACTGCAGAACTGTTTTATCTGCTGGAGATGCCTGGGGGGAGAGATTGGCTGATCAAAGCAGTGCAAGATCAGATTCTGGCGACATGGCTGCCAAATAATTTGCGAGTTGAACGCCTCAACCAAGTTGACAGAGCGATCGCTTGGCTAAAAGACCGCTATCAGTCCCTTTCCACCTATTTTGCTGCTAGTCTAGCTGGCGATCGCTCCATTGCCGCCAATACCCGACTCATTGCCCTAGTGGATAGTAGACCCACTCGCCTAGAATTGAGCAAAGTGGAGCAGAAATTTGGCATTATCCTCACCCGATCCTTGCAGCAGCTTAAAACTTTACTCCATTCCCATACCATCCTTGAGCAGTACGACCTCTTCCAAGCCAGTGGCAACAGCTTGCCAGCAGTAGTGGCGATCGCTCTAGCTGAGGGAATCAGCCCAGAACAGCTATGCCCTTGGTTAGAGCAGTGGCTAGATCCCAATCACCCCATTGCCCATCCCCTTACCCTAGTGAGCGGTGACCAGATTAAACAGGCACTTAATCTTGCTCCTAGTCCCAAAATCGGTCAACTGCTGACCAAAATTCGCCTAGCGCAAATTCAAGGCATAATTACAGATGCGGCAGAAGCGATCGCCTATGCTACCAACTTGCTTGCTCAAGAACATTGCCCCTAGGATCCTGTTGCCAAAATCCTATGAAGTTGCTTGTCCTGCTCAGCTTGATTTTACGGCCTGCGATTACTCTTACCAAAACTCAGGATAAAATCTACATCCAGGGGCTGCGCCCATCTGAGTCCAGGCAGATTCAGCATCAATTCCGCCGTCCCACTAGCCTCAAGGTCGATCAATGTGGCAATGGCAGGATTTCCACCGCCGTGCAGCCCGACCTGATTGAAGTTCAAACTCAAATTATTCCAGTGGCGAAGCTGCCAGTGCTTGACCAGCCAGTCTGTGGCAGAAGTGGGCAGTTAAAACCGTCTGGTAGACAAAGAGTCTATATTCTACATGGATTGCCTGTGAATAGATCTTTGATTGCTCAGTTAATTGTATCCAAGCCCAAAAAAGTGCAAGGGAATAGGTGTGGTTTTGCGACCATCAAGCGATCGCGGCGGTTGGTGGGCTATGCGGAACAGAATGTGGAAACGCTCTACAGTCTCAATGGTCAGCTATTGATCAAGATTCCAGATGGGAAGGATATAAACTGTCGACCAAAATAAACCAGGGTCAGTCATGGTACATGGTAAGATTTGCCTAAGTCCTAGACTTGTTTTCTATTCAGCGCCGTAATTGAAGTTCTTAATGCTCTCTCCCTAAAATTTCTCCCAGTAAAATCCTCCCCAGTCATGGCAAACAATCGAATCGAACAACTCATTGCCCAAATTGATGCAACCCTGGCTAAACCCTGGAATCAAGCCCTAGGAGGTCTGCCTCTTGTGCATTATGCTAAGGTTTCAGAACGAAGAGAGACTCTGCAAAAGCTGCGAACTCACCTTGCCACTCTCAACGCCGAGAATCAGTTGGTGCCAGCCGAGGTTTTAACTGCTTGCGAAGAGAAAGTAGCTAAATTGGAACGGGATATTGAGCAGCCAGTTTCTGCCTGGGTGAAAGAGAACAAACCCAGATATGACTTTATTCAAACTCAATCTGGCGAAAGTGCGATCGCTGAATCTGAGCGCATGATTGAGAAGATTGTGGAACGGATCACAGAGAAAGTTTATGAGCGTCTAGCCAGTCTGATTGCCAATTTAGATCAACATCTAGATCAACCACAAGAATTGGCGCAAACCAAGCAAGACCTCAGTGAGGAAATTCTCAGTCTCGAAAGGACTAAGCTCGATCTAGAGCAGCAGATCACCAATTTACAACAGCAAGCAGCCCAAAGGCTGGCAGATTTTAACGCCCAGCAACAGCTACATCAAGATGCCTACGCGGATTCGGTCAATTCGCTCAATCAGTATCTTCAAGCCGGACTGCAAGATCCCCTACAGGCGGCATCTCTCCAAGTACAGCAAATTCAGCAAGCAATTTCCACTATTTCAATTGAGCCGATTTTTGCCCAGGTGAATAATGAATCTGAAGCCTTTTTGACTGAGTTTGTTCAACGGCTGCAGGGCTTGTTTGGTAAGACTCTCCCAAGTTTGGCTGAACAAATTAAGCAACTGCGGGATCAAGTAGAGTTGACCCATCAGACTTGGGAACACCAGTTAGAACAGACTACTCAAATCCTCCAAACCAAATTAGAACAGAATCTAGAACAGTGGCAGAGTAGGTTTGAGGAAAACTTTGCTCACCAAGTTTTAGCACCCCAGACCGCACCTGAGTATGACAATCTCATAGAGCAAGATCTAGAACGGCAATTACAAACCCCTAATTTCGATCAGGCAAACTCAGACACAGAACTACCATTTGAGCACGACCTTGAGGATCGGGCACATCTAGAACTAGAAACTGAACATAATCCTAGTGAGCAGATTAGTCAAACCAGTGAATCGGATCAGAGTTTTCTGGATTGGGTGGAGCAGAACCCAGCCCAAGTAAATGGGGAACAGGCGATCGCTGATCTAGAGAAGTTCATTGCCACCTCCGACACCGATTCCCTCAGCCAAATCACTCAGATTTTAGATGCATTGGAATTGGATTTGCCTGGGGCAGCCGACAGCTTTGCCGCCGAGGAGCTAGATTTTGCTGATTTGAATTTGTTTGCTGACAACCAAGAAGCGCCCATGGGTGTTATCCCATCTCAAGCAGTGCCAAGTGTTTCTAGCCAATGGAGTTTGGGCATAGATTTCAATGGTGAACAAATTCGCGCACTGCTCTACGATCTAAGTACCGATCAACAGATTGAACTCCCTTTGCTAGATGCGATCGCTGAGGCCTATGATCCTAATGACGTGGTGGGAGCGACAATTTCCCTCAGTCACTTCAAGTCAATTTTGACCTGGGCTTTACCTTACCTGAGCAAGGATGTCTGGCAACCCCAAATCCAGTGGCAGCCACAGTTGCGGGTGAGTATGCAAGCTCTACTGAGTGGATTTCAAGATCTGCTCAGCCAATTAGAGATCCCGCGTTCCGTGCGATCGCACCTGCAATACGTGGTGTTTGCTACCCCCGTTGGCTGGTCTGATATCTATGGCTTAAATCTACGCCAAGCTGCCCTTGCAGCAGAGCTAGTCTCTCAGCCAGAGCAAGTAATAGTGATCGATCAAGCGATCGCCTCCTTGCTATCCACTTCAATTCAGAATTTAGCGATCGTCATCGACATCAGTTGGGATCATATGTGTCTTGCCCTTATGAATAGACAAAACCAAGCGATCGCCAGCAATAGCTATGACTATGGCGGTTTTGGCATTATTCAAGACACCCTCACCCAGCTACTCTACAGTCGGTGGCGGAATGGCAAGAATCTCCATCGCGATGCCTGTACTCTAGAACATATTTCCTTCCCAGGTTTGGCTAGCGCCGAGCCATTAAAGCGATTTCTTCTACGTCAAGAATTGAATCAGTCTGAAGTTGGTCAGCAGCTTTGGCAGGTAGCAGTTGAGTTGATTGAGCAAATAATTACCACCCATCAGGCAGAATTCTCTCTGCAAGTGGCAGGTTTTAATTTCTCTGTACCGCGGCGTGAATTGGAGAATCAAGTATTACAGTTATTTGTGCAGCGGATTTACCACCAGTTAAACCTACTGCTAGTAGAAGCTGCAGTTAATCCCACGGAAATTGCCCAGGTATTTATAACTGGTAAATTTGCCGATTTTAGTATGCTGCGCAATTCTCTTACCCAGAAGTTTAGCCAAGCGGAAGTTAGGACTCTTCAACCTGATACCACTGCTCTTGGGCTAGCGATCGCCCCTAGACACTTCTCTAAATTAAATCTGTGCCGTCAGCAGTATTCTGATTACTTTCTACTAAGCGAACTCTCCAGCCTATCGACCACTGCGATCTGGAGCAAAGAGACTCTGTTGAAAACTTTACAGAATCAAGGTGTTAATGTCAAAGCCTGCGAAGCTAGGATCGTGCAAATCCTTGAAGGCAAAAATCATCAACAGCTATTCCCCTGGTTAGAATTTGAACATAGGGTAATGTTTACCGATTCAGCATTACACCGAGAGTTGGCTCAGGGCAGATTTTTTGATCAAATTGAAGAAGACAAATTTCGCCCTAATACCTTGCAGTTGCAACTGCTCAAAGCCTACTTTGAACTGATCTCTGGCTACTTGCATCAAAACCTGGCCGAGCCTTTAACCCTCAAGCTAATTGCCGTTTGAAGAGCAGGACTTACCCAAACCTGACTTAAAACCTCAGGTGGTGGTAAAAAGGTAAGGATTTAAGAGGGGTCGTAGGGGCGAAGCCCCCACCCAACTCCCATTCTTACTCGTTTAGCACTACCAAACCTCAGATTTTGTAGGGGTGTGCGCCCTCAAACTCCTTTTTACAACACTTCCTAGATCAGACTGCGTAGGTTCTGTCAATTAACCTTTTTCGGATACTTCTGGAGGAGGTGGGTAGCATAATCACACAACTGCCCATGGGCATAACCATTACTGGCAATAATACTGCCCCATTGGCTAATATCTGCTTGGTTGTAGATTAAAGGCGTTTGATCAAAATGGGTGAGTTTCCCTCCAGCTTCGGTGAGGATGATTTCCGGCGCGCAGTAGTCCCAGTCCTTGGGGGCTGATTTCCCAGATAGGGATAGATAAAAATCAGCCCTGCCTTCTGCGATCGCGGTCAATTTTCCACCAATACTGCCCACTGATAATTGATCTAAAGTCGGTAAGTTTGCCAGGATATATTCCAAGGCTGGGGTGCGATGACTGCGGCTAGCGATCGCTACCAACTGGGAAAGTTCAGTTTTATCCGCCACTCTCAGGATCTGACTTGAACTAGGATTAGTCATGCTTTCCCGATAGGCGCCTTCACCTTGAATTGCCCGATAAATTACCCCAGCCGCTGGCAAAGCTACTACCCCCAAAATGGGGCGCTGCCGATAGACCAAGCCAATATGTACGGCAAACTCGCCCGTATGTTTAATAAAGTCACTGGTGCCATCTAGAGGGTCGATCATCCATACCCAATCATGGTGCAATCGCGCCAGGT
The DNA here is from genome assembly GCA_033762795.1 of Pseudanabaenaceae cyanobacterium bins.68. Lineage (GTDB taxonomy): Bacteria > Cyanobacteriota > Cyanobacteriia > Pseudanabaenales > Pseudanabaenaceae > JANRLH01. Next base: position 50,682 of record JANRLH010000056.1, on the reverse strand, counting down.
CATCCTCGGTTTCTTCAGTGAGGTAAGCAAAATCTTGATCTCCTAGATCTTGTTGTAAGTTTGCCAGAATAGCTTGATTAGCTTCTAGGTCAGCGATCGTCACTTGCCCTTCTAGTTCGCCTTTATCTCGAATTTGCAAGTCGGTAGTGGAGTGATAATGCCTGAGCAAAATTTGAGCCGCTTCAATAGCAGCGTGGCGAGCGATCGCCATTAAATCGATTAGATTGGGGTTCACAATTCACACTCAAACTGTAGGAGTATAATTAATTCTAAGCAAATTCATGTAGCTAAAACCAATGAGCATTGAGCAGACCCCAATTAGACAGGAAATTAGCCATTTGTTTGCCTACTATCAACGGCCACTGTCTGACTATATCCTAGAGATCTGGGAGCAGTTTTTGACCGCTCACCTCACCACTGGGGAAATTCATCAAGCGATCGCTGCCGCCGTCACCAAATTGTCAGAATTACCCACCCCAGAGCAGCTAGTAGAACTAGTTAAAGGCACTGGCTATTTTTGTTTGCTTGCCCTCAATCAAAGCTTAGCAGCCAAGGGCGAGTAATCATCTCACCAGATTGCAAGGTCCTTTTCTCCCATTTGGACAGGTAGTAGCACCATTAGTGCGTGGCACTCGACTCTTTGACCATTTAGCATTACTGAAGATCGCCCCACTCAAATTTGCGCGATTAAAGTTAGCGCCATTTAGGTCTGCCTCACTCAGGTCGGCCCCACCTAAGTTAGCGTTGTCAAAATTTACCCAAGAGAGTTTGCTGCCAATCAGATTCGCATTGCGTAAGTTTGCCGAATTCAGGTTGAAGCCATCTAAGTTAGCACCTGGTAAACTACGTCCCGCCCTAGGCTGATTTACTATTTGCCACATCAATAAAAAGCGAGGGGGGATTTGAGTGGCATTTTTGCCATTGCCCAGACTTAACTTGCTGCCCCTAAGATTTGCCCCCCTGAGGTTAGCGGACTTCAGGTTGGTGCCCCGCAAATCGGCATTTGCTAAATTTGCTCCAGTTAGGTTTGCCTCTGCTAGATTGGCTCGACGCAGATCAGTTTTACTCAGGTTTGCGCCTGCGAGGTTGCCCTTACTTAAATCTACTTTAGCTAGATCTTGATTGGCCGCATTTTTCAGCCAGCCAACTTTGAGCGCATTGATCATCACAAATCTGCCGATCGGCGGTGCCACTGTAATCACTAACCCTGTAACTGCGATCGCTGAACCAGCTAAAATCAGCGGCTTTTTGTATTGAGCAAAATCAAATCTAAACCCAGCTTTAGCCTGAACTGGAGCGAGGGGTTTAGCCTCAACCATCAAGGGCGGCGGTGATGATTGGAGTGATCGCTGATTTCCCAAAGTATTTCCAACTTGTTTTTGGGCATGGATCGATTCCATCTCTTGAATAAACCCAGTATCGGCATCCAACAAGGCTGTCCAGTTCATACTGTCATGCTCGCCCATGTTAAACAGATCATCACTCTTACTAGCAGGCTTAGTCGTAGGTTTGGGGGCTTGGGGCTGCTTGGTCGTGGAGGGGATAAAAGCGGTATTCTCTTCTTTGGCATGCACGGCAGTCTTAGCTGGCGTACTAGCCTCGCTCAGTTCTTGCCAATCCATACTCTCAGCAATTTGATCAAAAGAATCTAGCCAGTCTTGCTCTTGGGGATCAATTGCTGGCTTGGGCTGATTAACTGGACTAGGCTGAGGTTGATGGGCAGGTTGATTAAATCCAGTATTTTGGGTTACAGGCGTAACCTGAGGTAAAGGGGGCAAGGGCGGCAGTTGCTCAATAGCTGGTTCTGGCGCGCTGACGAACTCTTGCTCAAAACCCTCAAAGTAGTTAGGCTCCTCAGGCGGCGCTAGCTCAATTGCTGGATAGGTGAGTTGGGGCAAATCATGGGCGCTCACAGCAGGATCGGGTAAATCATCAGAAAGATGATTGAGCGGGGCAGATTGTTCAAATAGATCTGGTAAAGCATTAGCGATCGAAGTAGTAAATAAGATTTCTTCTTCTAAATCTTCTCGATCCTCAAAATCGAAGGAACTGTTCATGGCAGGTGTAGGAGAATTAGATGGGGGAACTTCTAAACTGGCCATTGCGGCTGGATCAAAGAAAGAGGTATAGCTCTCTGGCTCCGGTTCGGCTACTTCGCCCACAGTGATATCATGCCAATCTAATTCAGCCGTGCCAAAGCTGAAGTGATTACCCAGGGGAGCAGACTCTTGCCAATCATTTTGGGGCTCAGGGCTATTCTCGTCCTCTGATTTCATTTTGGCCAATAGCTGAGAAGGGCTGAGAATATTGGTATAGTCGCTCGGCTCATCCGTATCCCAAGCAGAGGCAAGTTCAGCCGCAAAGTCAGGCAAGTCATCTAGGCGCTGATCGGCAGCCTCCTGATTCACTAGATCAAAGAACTCTGCTTCGGTAATATCAATTTGAGGTGCCAGCAGCGCATCAAAGGGATCATCTGCGTGGCTAGAGTTGCTTTGAACATCCAGATTGGGTAGGTCAAACTCCGCCATGCTATGTTGCTCAGGGTTGAGCTCAACCAACTTTCGATCTTGACGGGGAGATGCCATGGTGAACCTCAGGTAAAACTCAGCTAAAACTTGGCTAAAACTAAATATTAATTGTGGTTTGGATATATCTTCTATTTAAACCATAAACTAAGTTTTGGGTGTTGCACAGCTAAATTATCGATCAAAAGCTGAAATTGGTTGAATACCAGTGCAATTCCCCACCATGATCTGCAACCCTAAGTTAGCCTGATATACTATGGCAAATTTTTTACCTGCGGTAATCCTACCTGGCTATTTAGCCGATCAAGCTGATTACCTGCCCCTAGCCAAAAACTTGGCTAGCCTTGGTGTGTCAGGACGGGTCGTGCCGTTGCGCTGGTGGGAATGGCTACCGACTGTGGGCGGGCGATCGGTAGTGCCGATTCTGACTAGGCTGGCGGAGACCATCCGCGCCGCCAAGTTGCAATACAAATGCGATCGGGTAAACTTGATTGCCCATTCGGCAGGAGGCTGGATTGCCAGAATTTATCTAGGGGATGTACCTTACTACGATCGCCTGTGGCAAGGACGCTCAGAGGTGGCTTGCCTAGTGAGCTTGGGTACACCACAGGTGAGTTTGGAGCCGTGGGCGAGCAAGAATCTGGATTTTGTCAACCGCAATTATCCTGGGGCTTTTTACCCAGAACTTGAGTATGTCTGTGTGGCGGGTAAGGCGGTGCTGGGCGAAAAAAAATTGGCGAAATGGCTAGCCTATAGCAGCTACGAACTCACCAGTGGAGATGGCAATTGCTGGGGTGATGGCATTATTCCGATTGGGGCTGCTCACCTAGAAGGCGCTAACAACTTGATTTTGGCGGGGGCACAACATTCGCCCAGATCGGGCTTGTGGTATGGTTCAGCAGCACTTTTGTCAGAATGGGTGAAATATTTGGCAACAAGCTAGGTAGTTTTCGGCAAAAATTTGATTAAGGCTAGACATTTTCGCTTTGATCAACTAAGGTATAGGGGTGTGAGGAATGAACTAAGTAGGGAGTCGAAGCGAAACATGGATGTGCTCGACTCCTTATTTAATTTTAAATTTTCAGGACTTGAGCGATAGTGGTTGTGCCACTTGCTCCCTTTTTTGAATCCTTTTGTTGACCTCTTTATTGAAGAACCTGCCCTCTAGAGCTTAACTTGAGCCCTCACTTGAGTAATGTGGAGCAGTTGATTAGCCAGGTTTTTTCAGTTCACAAAAATCACCAGACTTGCCGCCACTTTTATAGGTTAAGCGCAATTGGGAGATCACCATGGTCTGATCCAGAGCCTTAGCCATGTCATAGATGGTGAGGGCAGCGACTGAAGCGGCAGTGAGGGCTTCCATCTCTACGCCAGTGGAGGCAGTGGTTTTGACTTCAGCTTCAATTTGATAGCCTGGAATATTCTCGTCTAGGTAAATGCGGACTTTGATTGCGCTCAGGGGCAAGGGGTGACAGAGAGGAATCAAATGGGCAGTTTGCTTGGCAGCCATAATTCCCGCTAGTTTGGCAGTGTTCAGTACATTCCCCTTGGGCAAGTTCCCAGCTTGAATGATATCTAATGCTTGGGTAGACATGGCAATTTCACAGGCAGCGATCGCACAACGCAAACTCGAAGACTTATCTGATACATCTACCATATGAGCTTCACCAGCAGAGTCGAGATGGCTGAGGGAATTACCGTTCATAGGTTTTGAATTTACGCACTAGTGAAGGACAGGACTTGGGCAGTCTGGTTTGGGAGGTTTTGGTAGAAGGGAGTTAGACCGCTCAAGTGAGGCAAATCAAGTGAGGCAAAGCCCCATATCCCACTTCAGGCTAGGTTTTTAGATCAGGTTTGCCTATGTCCTAGGGAAAAATTGACTTTGGGGGGTAGATCACAGTAGGGCAAGTCAACTCCAGATCTAATTCAAAAAGCAGGTAGATCCCCCTGAGCCCGCCAGAACTGCTCGGCAAATGCCACTGTGGGGTGGGTAGGAGCCTTGGGCTTAGACAATAGGGGCATATTGGCTTCCTGGGGAGTGCGGTTACCTTTACGCAAATTACAGGTTTCACAGGCGGTAACTACATTTTCCCAAGTATGCAAACCTCCTCGCGATCGCGGCATCACATGATCGAGGGTAAGGTTTTTTAAGCTGCCACAGTATTGACAGGTCTGGCGATCGCGTTTTAGGACTTCACGGCGAGTGACCGGCGGCACTTTCCAATGGCGCTCGGATTTGCCAAATACTAGGCGAATATGTTCGGGAACCTGCAGAATCAAGCGCGGCGAACGCACTTGCCAGGTCAGATCACTAAATAGGCTTAATGGCTCTGCCCGACCGGTAATCAATAGGGCGATCGCTCGCTTGATATTCACTTTACCCACTGGTAGATAGTTTTGGGAAAAAACTACTACTGATTGATTGAGGGAGTGATTGAGAGATTTAGTGGGCTGATGGTGCGGGGAATAGGGTCTACCGTGGGTTTGGACGTAGGTCACCGAAGCTCTCCTCGTAGCAGTGATCGATAAAGTGGTTGGTCGTCTAGGACTAAACTATGAAAAACTTAACAAAATCATACTTGAATATAGCAAATCCCCACCAGACTCAGCCAGGTAAAATCGCAAAAATTTGCTCACATACTCTAGAGATCGCTTGATCATCCCCGAGAGCCAGACGCATTTGGGCATAGTCTTGGAGCATTTGCTGCCTTGTCTGACCATCAGCCAGTAAATCTAAGCATACGGGCGCGATCGCGGCTGGATTAGCTGCCTCTTGCAAAAACTCTGGGACAATAGCGCGCATTTCTACCAAATTAGGTGGCGACATAAACGGAATCGAAAACCCCAATACCCGCCGTGCTAGCCAAGCAGTCACCGCCGTCACCCGATAGATCACCACTTGAGGAATGCCCAGCAGGGCGGTTTCTAGGTTGACCGTGCCAGACTTAGACAGTACCAGGTCAGCAGCCCGAATTACCACCTGAGAGGGCTGTTCAGATACTAGATGAATAGGTAGATTAAATTTGGCGATCTGAGTCTCGATTTCAGGGCGATAGCGCCCCAAAGCTAAGGGTAGCCAAAATTGGACATCGGGAATTTGAGCCTGGATCAGGGTAGCGGTTTCCAGCATAATCGGCAACAATAACTCGATTTCCTGGCGGCGAGAGGCAGGTAGTAGTACCACCACTTTTTGTTCTGGTGTAATCCCCAGAATCTCTCTGGCAAGCGATCGCTCTGGCACCTTGGCCATCAGTTCCACCAAGGGATGTCCCACCCAGGTTACCCGATCGCTGTAGCGCCTATAATACCTAGCCTCTTCTGGAAAAATTGCCAAAATTTGATCGGTAAAAGCGGCGATCGCGTTGGTATTTTTTTGATTGAACGACCACACCCATTCTTGGGGGGCAATGTAATAAATCACGGGCACACCCAGATGCTGCTTCACAAACCAACCCATGCTGGTATTTGGACCCACATAGTCGATCAAGATCACCAGATCGGGAGGATGTTGTTTGAGGTAAGCCTTTGCCTGGGATTGCACCCGCAGGGTAGGAATGATATAGGGCAGTGCCTCCGCTAGTCCAATTGAGCCAATGCCCAGGGTATTGCCCAGCAGCTTTGCCCCTGCTGCTACCATGCGATCACCACCCAGAGCAATAATTTCTAAGTCTAGACCTTGCGATCTCGCCTGAGCCAACAATGCCTCAGTCAAAATTGCCCCATGCCAATCTCCTGATACTTCGCCAGTGCTAATAAATATACGCATGAATAGTTGAGCTAAGTGGCAGGAATAACCAAGTTAGGACTTACGCAAAGGTGATCTAAAACCCTGGCTTTAAGTGGGGCGTATCCCCACTTGAGGGCTTTGCCCTCAAACTCGCTTTTTACTACAGTTCCCAACTTGGGCTGCGTAAATCGTACAAGTATTGTATAACGCCTCAAGAGGGCAGGAAAAAAACATTGAGTTTAGGTTCTGACCTGTAATTCAGCCCATGTCAGAACAGCTTCAGCAGTTAATCTTGGCGTTCCACACCCCCTTCGAGATTTTTGATTTCACTAGGGGGAGCATCCCAATTAAAATCATTGATTCTAAACACTAGTTCTCCCACTTCGCGGGTGGGGCTGTAACGTACCACTAGGGCATAGGTACGGCGATTATATTCCAAACTGTAGGTGGAATCCACTAGCCGACCACTACTCAGACTCCAACTTTGTTGTAAACCCATGCGTAGGGGGCCATAGACTTGCTGTACCAGACCAGCCGTGACAATTTGGGTATCAATTACCCGATCAAACAGAAAAGGCGATTGACCGACAGTTGCCCCTTGGGTAAAGCTGACATTCAACTTGGTGTAGTCAAACAAAGCTTGGGAAAATCCACCCAACTCAGCTACTAAGCCCACTGTGCCAGCTAGATTTAACTGGCTATCACCATTGGAATAGAGGGAGTAGGCTCCGTTCAGCCGCACAATCGCATCTAAACTGGGCACAATGGCTTGAGGTGAATATTTCAGCCCACTTTCTTGCTCGGCGGGCAAAGGTGTACCGCGCCATAGGGAGAAATCTTTACCCAGAGATACGGCGGTTTGCCCCCTAGCTAAATTGCCAATACTGACCTGTTTGAGTGGATTATCATCCCGGTCGGCGGCAATCACTTGGGCGCCAAATTGATAGTTTAAGCTAATTCCAGAATTCCCAATCAAAGTACGCGGGGAGAAGACGTTCACGCCAATGGAACTGCGCACATCCTGCAAACCCAGAGAACCATTAAAGATGCGATCGCGAAAGGTAAACTGAGCTTCCAGATTGTGATTTTCTAGTACCGGACGGCTATAGGTAGCATTAAATCGCAACTGTTGATCGATTTGGTTCAAATTTAAACTAGATAGGCTAGCTCTTGCCCCAAAATATTGGCGATCAGGCAAACTGGAATCTAATCTAGCGGCAACGCCGAATAAGCTGCTATCAAAAATATTGCCACTCCGTTCTACTCCTCTCTGCAAAAAGATTTGGGGTGAGATTTCAAAGCGTAAGTCGGGAGTCCGCACTAGATCAAAATTCTGTTGATAGAACAGTCCGCCTCGATCCTTACCGTCAAATCCTACCCTGGCAGGGAAAGCACTTTGGAACCTGTCAATCACCAGATTGGAGAAGGGAATCGGCAGAGAGAAGGACTGATCAAATACTAAGCGCGGCGATTCGGCTTCAATTCGATCCTGAGTAGGAGAAATGGGAGTAAGCGATGCTCTAGCAGTTACCACCTCTAGTTCGGGCGGTGAGAAGGGATCATTAGTGAGGCGTAAATTGGTGGCTGTCCAGTTGGCACCATTGATCTGTAGTTGATCAGCCCGAAAACCCAAGCGGCGAATGCCCGGCCCTTCATCCGCATCTCTACCTAGGGTAAGGCGTAAAAAACTGGGAGCGCGATCGCTAGTATTCACATCTGAACGGGTGAGTGTATCCAGGTTAATTGCCCCACTAGCTTGATCGAGTTCACCTTGGTTTTTACCATAGTTAAAACTGAGTTTGCTACCGCGCAATTTTTGATCGCCGCGCTTGAGGTCAATATTACCCGTAGCAGTGACTTGCCTGGTTACTAGGTTAAGCTCTACCTGATCCGCTTGCAGTTGGGTGTTTTGGTAGATTACTTCTACCTTGCCCGATGCCACAAAGGTGTTGGTTTTAGTGTTAAATTCCTGGCGATCGGCCTTAACTTGAAATTGGTTAGTTGGCTTGGTCGGGGGCTGCTCAGCCAAAAGATCGACTGAAGTGCCAAGGGCAGTTAAAAATGCCCGTAGTTCTTGATCTAGGCGAGCTTGAATTTCTCGATTTGAACTCTGACTAAAATCTGGGGTGGCGGCGATCGCCCCCTCGATCCAAATACTCCCAATAGTCCCAATAGTTGGTATACCTAGCCCAAATCCCAGCCCCAGGCTCAAAAATAGTAATTTTTTAGACATTTGGCGCTATATCTGAGCTCAAATCCCTAACTAGTGTACACCTAGCTGATAAAAAGAAATCGCAGTCTGACCATAGCAGCGTTGGTCATAGCTCCTCAGTTGGGCGATCGCTTGGGGTAAATCGCGTTTTTTATGGTGTTCCACCGCCACGCGGCTGTGGTGATGCAGCAACGGAGCTATGCCCTCCAACACAGGTTCGTAGAGATCGCTAGCGTAGGGTGGGTCAAAATATACCAGATCAAAGGCTGGTTCTAGGCTAGGGAGTTTGGCTAAAAGTTTCAGCACATCTCCTTGGTAGAGATGCGATCGCTCAGGATCATGCTTGCCCCAGTTGGCGCGAATAACTTTACAAGCAGCAGAAGCCTGCTCGATGCCCACTACTCTCCTTGCCCCTCGATTGAGCGCTTCTAGCCCGATCGCCCCTGAACCTGTGCATAGATCTAGCCAGACTGCGGCTTCTAGCTCAGCTTGCCAAATATTAAACAGGGCGGCCCGCACCAAACTGGGAGTCGGCCGAGTTTCTAGCCCTGGTCTAGTCTTGAGGTAGCGATCGCCAGAGAGTTTAATTGACATTTGCCCTTTTACACCTTGTAGAATGAAAGCATTGAAAACTTTTTTTACAATTTTTCCGACAAATTTAATTAACCTAGATTACGCGAATGGCTTTATCCCACTCATCCCCCGCCACTTTTCCTCACTACGATCCAGAGTTAATTGGCAAATACTATCGCCGCCGTCCCTTGCAAGTATTATGGCGGTTGCTATCTGTAGTTTTCCTTGGTCTAGGGTTTATGATTGGCCTGGCTTGGGATCGTAGCACCAAATCGGAAGGCACTCAACTGCCTCGCCGCGCTGCCCAGTTACGGCAGATCATCACCGACCTAGGCCCTACCTATATAAAAGTGGGGCAGGCACTTTCCACTAGGCCAGATCTGGTACGGGCTGATTTTCTAGAAGAACTCACCAAACTCCAGGATCAACTGCCAGCCTTTAGCAGCACTCAAGCCTTTGCCATTGTGGAAGCAGAGTTGGGTCAGCCCCTCAGCCAGGTCTATCGCCAAATCTCGACCAATCCTGTGGCAGCAGCCAGTCTAGGTCAAGTGTACAAGGCTAATCTGCTCACGGGTGAAGAAGTGGCAATCAAAGTCCAGCGCCCGAATTTGGTGCCTTTGATCACCCTGGATCTGTTTGTTCTGCGACTGTTGGCTAGCTGGGTTTCCCCCTGGTTGCCCCTAAATTTGGGTAAAGATCTAGGTGCAATCATTGATGAGTTTGGCACTAAGCTGTTTGAAGAAATTGATTACGTCAACGAGGCCAAAAATGCCGATCGCTTCTCTGCTTATTTCGCTGATGATCCCCAGGTGATTGCCCCCCGCATTTATCACCAATTCAGTACCAAGCGAGTTTTGACCATGGAATGGATCAATGGCATCAAGCTCACCAACATCGACCAGATTCAAGCGGCCGGTCTAGACACCGATGAACTGGTGCGGATCGGAGTGATGTCTGGGCTGCGGCAGTTGCTAGAGTTTGGCTTTTTCCATGCTGATCCTCACCCTGGCAACCTATTTGCTACCTACGATGGCAAAATGGCTTACATTGACTTTGGCATGATGGATCAACTGGACTTGCCAACCAAAGAAAACTTGGTGGATTCGGTCGTGCATTTAATTAATCGAGACTATGAGCAGTTGGGCAATGATTATGTAAAATTGGGCTTTTTGCGTCCCAATGAGCGAATGCAGCCGATTGTGGCAGCCCTAGAGTCAATTTTGGGAGACATCATGACCGAAAAGGTAAGCGATTTTAATTTTAAGGTGGTCACCGATCGCTTCTCTAAGATCATGTATGAGTATCCCTTTGCCCTACCCGCCAAGTTTGCGCTGATCATTCGCTCCGTAGTTACCCAAGAGGGAGTGGCTCTGAGTTTGAACCCTGATTTCAAGATTGTGCAGGTGGCCTACCCCTATGTGGCTAGACGGTTGCTGACCGATGAATCTCCTAGCCTGCGCCAAAGGTTACTAGAAGTATTGTTTAAGGATGGCAAGTTCCAGTGGGCACGGTTAGAAAACCTCCTGAGTATTGCCCAGGCTGATCGGGGCTTTGATCTGATGCCTACTGCCAAGCTAGGAGTACAACACCTGTTTTCCCAAGAAGGGGATTTCTTGCGCCGTAAGCTGATCATGATTTTGACCGAAGATAACCGCTTGCATTTAGAAGAAGTCCAGCGTCTGTGGCAGATGTTGCGATTAGATCTACCCAAAACCCTATGGAATCTAGCGATCAGCGGAGTCAGAGAGAATCTGCCCAAGGCGATCGTCGCAGCAATTCCGCTAGCCAATCTAATTATGCCGGGAGGTAATAGCTAATGGCTCTCGCGATCGGTGATTTAGCCCCCGATTTTAGCTTGGCAGATCAAGATGGCAATTTAATTCAGTTGTCGGGGTTCAGAGGTCAAAGGGTAGTGCTGTATTTTTATCCCAAAGATAATACCCCCGGCTGCACTAAGGAAGCCTGTGGCTTTCGAGACTTGCATGGGGAATTTCTAGCCAAAAATGTAGTGGTGCTGGGCATCAGCCCCGATCCAGCTAAGGCGCACCAAAAGTTTAGCCAGAAGTATGATTTACCTTTTCCTTTGCTCTGTGATCCTGGATCTGAGGTCGCTACTCTCTATCACAGCTATGGCTGGAAAAATTTTATGGGTAAGGAATATATGGGGGTGATGCGCCATACCTTTGTTATTGATCCTGACGGCAAAATTGCTCAGATCTACCTGAAAGTCAAGCCTGAAACCCATGCCCCTGAAGTTCTCCAGAGTTTAGACTAATGCCCCAAGCTTGGCAAATTGGCGATCGCTACTTTGAGTGGGGCAAGCGCACCTATGTGATGGGCGTAATTAACCTCACTCCCGATAGTTTTAGTGACGGGGGGAGCTATCCCGACCTAGATGCAGTGCTGAGAGCCGTAGAAGCGATCGCTGCCCAGGTAGATATTCTAGACCTGGGAGGTGAATCTACTAGACCTGGAGCAGAGCCAGTCAGCCTAGATCAGGAACTCACCAGGGTAGTCCCTGCCATTCAGGCTATTCGCCACCATTTTCCTCAACTGCCCATCTCGGTAGACACAACCAAATCAGGGGTGGCGCGAGCCGCCCTAGATCTAGGGGCGCACCTGATTAACGATGTGTCGGCTGGCCGATTTGATCCAGAAATGCTCCAGGTTGCTGCCAAATACCAAGTTCCTGTGATTTTAATGCATATGCAGGGCCGACCGCGCCAGATGCAGGAGCAACCTCGATATGGGGATGTGGTAGAAGAAATCTATCACTTTTTCACTCAAGCGATCGCGGTGGCAGAGGCGATGGGTGTCCCTAAGCATCTGGTGGCGATCGACCCTGGTATTGGCTTTGGCAAGAATTTAGACCATAATCTCCAGCTAATTGCTCACCTTAGTCAATTTCAGCGCCTAGATGCTCCTATCCTAATTGGCGTATCCCGCAAGAGTTTTATCGGCAAACTCTGTAATCAGCCCGAACCGAGACAACGCCTATGGGGAACTGCGGCCGCCTGTGCGATCGCGATCAATCAGGGAGCGGACATTCTACGGGTGCATGATGTGGCAGCGATCAAGGATGTGTGTCTGGTGGCAGATGCCATTTGTCGCGAACCTCCCAATTTGAGCTAAGCAGTTTCAGGGTCTACCCAGGCGAGGAATTGCCCTCATTCCCTTCTCCCCCAGGTGATCTTAGAGGGGAGTTGAAAACTAGCCTCCTACTCATCCTAGGTTGTCCTCAAAAGTCAACTGGATTAGCTCCTAGAGTGGGAGAGGATTGCACAACTCCAGTCAGTCCTAACCTTACTTCCAGGTTACCTTTGGCAAAATCTGCGCCTGATCAATGCGATCGCGGTACTTGATGGCAAAATTCAGCAGGGAATCGAGCAGAGCTTCTGACAGGTAATGGGGCTGTAAGCCCAAGTCTAGGAGCTTAGTATTTTTGGCATTAAAGTAATGTTCTTCCAGTTCCACCCGTGGGTTGGGATAGTTATTAATCTGGACTTGATGATCCAAGCTAGCTGCGGCTTTTTGTACTAGATTCGCTAGGTCGCTGACTGAGAACAATTCGGTAAATTGATTGAATACCCTGAACTGACCGACATCAGCAGGATGAGCGATCGCCAGTTCTACACAACGTACCGTGTCCCGAATATCCAAAAATCCCCTGGTCTGTCCACCTTTGCCATACACAGTCAGAGGATGGCCGATCGCTGCCTGTACGCAGAAGCGATTGAGGGCAGTACCAAACACACCATCATAATCTAGGCGGTTAATCAGCAACTCATCCATCCCAGTCTCATCGGTCAATACCCCATAGACTACCCCTTGGTTGAGGTCAGTAGCTCGCAAGCCCCACACCCGACAGGCAAAGTGAATATTTAAGGAGTCTTGGCACTTGCTGACGTGGTAGAAGCTACCAGGCTGCTTCGGATAGGGCAGGGTATCCTTACGGCCATTATGCTCAATGGTGATGTAGCCCTCTTCAATATCAATGTTGGGAGTACCATACTCACCCATGGTTCCTAGCTTGACTAGGTGGCAATCGGCTGCAATCTCTTTGATCGCGTAAAGAATATTGAGGGTTCCCACCACATTATTTACTTGGGTAAGCACCGCATGTTCTCGGTCAATCATGGAGTAGGGGGCAGAACGCTGCTCACCAAAATGCACCACAGACTCAGGGGTAAATTGTTTAAAGGTATTTTCTAAGAAACTATAGTTAGTAATATCGCCCAAGAAAAGTTGAATCTTCTTACCAGTGAGGGCGAACCATTTATCTAACCGCTTTTGAATCGGCGCGATCGGAGTGAGGGTGTCTACACCAAGCAATTGATCCCAGTTACGCCTAATCAAATTATCGACAATGGCTACTTCATAGCCTTGATTAGCCAAATACAGAGCCGTTGCCCATCCACAATATCCGTCACCACCAACTACCAAAACTTTCATGCAAATCTGTGTTTATTTATTTGATATATAAACTGGAAAACTTGAGCTAATGCTTTAGACTACCAGAAATTAGCGCACTTTACTTTAAAGTGAACAGGCAAAATCAGCCAGTAACCCAAGCTCTAGTTAGTCAATGATCTTAATCTGGTTATCGGCAATTTGGCGAAATAACTGCTGCAAACCTTCAAATTCAGCTTGAGAAAGTAAGCGACGATTGAACAAAGAATTGTGAATTGAACTGGTGAGATGGCGGTAGCCCTTGCGACTAATCCGACCTGAATTAATAATTCGGCTAACCACCTCCTCAATGGGTAAAGCTTCAGGCACTGGGTTAGTTGTTGCTACCGTGTTCTCAATCTTGGACTTAATTGCGGTTCTAGCCACTGGCTGAACTGGGGTACGGGGACTAGCCTGGGTTAATTTCAAGCAACGGGCGATCGCCGCCTGTAACAACACTGGATCAAAAGGCTTAGTCAGGTAATCTTCAGCGCCAATTTCAATGCAGCGCATCACCGATTCAATTTCTTCCATGGCTGAGATCATAATCACTGGCACATGCTTAAGATGATCGCTAGCACGGATGGTAGTGAGCACTTCAAAACCATCTGCTTCTGGCATCATGATATCTAGCAGAACCAAATCATAGGGCTTCTGATTTAGCTTTTCGAGCGCTTCGCGGCCATTAAATGCCATCTCACTGCTGAACCCCTGCTGTCTGAGGCGGCGCTCTAGGGTATCTCGGTTCATGTCATTGTCATCTACAATCAGAATCTTGTAACCCGCCTCTGTCATATCTCCCCCAAGTATTTGCTCAGTTCTAGGTGTAGGACAATCATAGCAGCGCTACCAGTTCAATTCTGCAAAAGTCGCGATCGCCCAAGGATGTAAGGCAGCAAATATGCCCACTGCCACCAGCACACCTAGATAAGCAGGACGAAAAAACTCATGCCACACTAAAGTCTGTTTTCCCTGAGCGATCGCCAGAAATGGAACTACTGAGGTACGCTCCTTGAGGGCTGTGAACGCATCCCCATGGCGGGTAAGCCAGCGCCTATCGCCATGCCATACTGCAAACAAATGATGACCAATCAATCCCAAGGAAGCCGCTACCACAAAACTACTACCAATCCATAGGGTATGGGCAATGCACCAAATCACCTGCCCCACCATTTGGGGGTGACGGGTAATCCGCATAATTCCCGCCTCATACAGATGAACTTGGGGTTTAGCGATCGCTGCCACCTCTAGGAGGTTGAAAGTAGCGGGATACAAAAATAAAAAAGAGATTACCGACAGCACTGCCACCAATGCCTTAACTCCAGGCACCCCTTGTAGTTGCCACAACTGGATTCCATCATAGCGATGGTTAAAAAAGTAGATTAGCAGCACCGCCGCTAAGGGCAAACTCGCCAAGGCAAAGATCACCCGATAAGCCCTGGCACCAATCAACTGTTCACCGCGCGATCGCCAAGCTGCTAGGCCACTATGTACTACTGCGAATACCAATAGCAGCGCCAACATCACCCCATGGGAACCAAAATCAACCACTACAGCACCCTCACTCCACTAGCACGAGGAAGATGAATATGATTTTCCTGGCGAGCATCCGTAATCAACCAATCGAGGGCTGCTGCCTGTAGATCAATAGTGTTACCAGTCTTATCTACACAGTATCGCCCAAACACCAGCTTATCCACCAGCCGCACATCCGACAGCCGCGAATAGGAAAAAATTACACTGCGCTCCAGGGTGGCATTTTGACAAACATGACAGTTAGGCCCAATCATGGTCGGGCCAATAATCGTAGCCCCATCCTCAATCCGAGTCATACCTCCCACGTATACTGGTCCTTGGATATTTACCCGATCCCAGTTGACCGACACATTCAGACCCGTGTAGATCTGAGGTCTGACTTCCTCGCCAGGAATATTAACATTGCGTACCTTGCCTGACAGCACATCCTGAATTGCCTGCCAATAGTCAGGTACCTTACCAATATCTAGCCATTCAAAATCCATCACCTTAGCGTAAAAAGGAGCATCCATCTCCACCAACTTAGGAAATAGCTGGCTACCAATATCAAACTCTACCCCAGAGGGAATGTAGTCTAGGATTTCTGGCTCAAATATATAAATTCCCGTGTTGATATTATTGCTGCGAGCCTCACTCACGGTTGGTTTTTCCTGAAAATCAATGATCCGATCATTCTGATCAGTCACGACCACCCCGTAACTGGGTACTAGTTCAGGTGCCACTGTTTTCACCACCACCGTGGCCAGGGACTTTTTGGCTCGATGCCACTGCACTACTTCGGTCAAATCCAGATCGATCAAAGCATCGCCACATAGCACCACAAAGGTTTGGTCAAAAAACGGGGAGAAGTCTTGAATCTTTTTCAGCCCCCCCGCCGACCCTAGGGCTTTGCCCACTAGATCACCGTTAATAATATTGCCCTCAAAGGAATAGGCCATCTGTACGCCAAACTTTTGACCATCGCGAAAATAGTTTTCAATTTCTTCGGAGAGATGGCTCACATTCACCATGATCTGATCAAAGTTATGCTGTCTGAGCAACTCCACCAAAAACTCCATTACAGGCTTCTGCATAATTGGAATCATTGGCTTAGGCATAACGTAGGTAATTGGCCTGATGCGCGTACCCTTACCCGCTGCCAAGATCATTGCTTTCAACTTATTACTCTCCTCAATTTAACTTTGACTGGTTTAAATACCTAAACTCATATCCCACGGCTGTTGTAAACGCTCATGGCTTTGTCCAGTCCTTCGGTGAAAATGGTAGCGATCGCTTCCTCAGTTAATCCTAATAGCTCAGGTAACCGTTTAGCCTCAGTAGCACTGAAATTACCCAACACATGCCCCACTACTCGTTCAGGATCCTTAGCTTCCTGCGGATGCTTGGGCGCACCAATTCCCACCCGCAACCGCGGAAAGTTAGAGGTACCCAAGTGAGCAATCACCGACTTCATGCCGTTATGACCACCGGCTGAGCCCGAAGGTTTAATCCGAATGCGACCCAGGGGAATGTCCATATCATCATAAATAACTAAAACAGATGCAGGGGTGAGTTTGTACCACTTCAGTAGAGCGATCGCCGACTCCCCCGAGAGGTTCATAAAAGTAGAGGGCTTCAGCAAATACACTCGATTGCCGCTCTGCCAGGTTTTTTCCGCCCAACTACCCTTGAACTTGCGCTCTGGTACCAGCGAAACTTGCCATTGTTTAGCCAAATGGTCTATTACCATAAAGCCAATATTATGTCTGGTGCGATCGTACTTTTCGCCGGGATTGCCCAGACCAACTATTAGACTCACCATCTAGGCTCACCATGGTCTAGTGGTAAATAGCAGACCAATCTTGCCCATGACTAAGCTCAACCTTGAGACCGCTCAGGGTTAACTGGCTCAGGCAGATCCGCCTCAACTATGGGATTAGTTGGATTGGGGGAGTTGACCTGTTCTAGGAGTTCAGCCTCCCGCTTAAACTCACTCTGAAAGTCATTGGCCGCATCTTGAAAACCCTTGAGGGTTTTGCCCAGGGTTTTGCCAATTTCTGGTAACTTTTTCGGACCAAAAATCAATAGCGCCACGGTCATAATCACCAGCATCTCTGGGAAGCCAATACCAAAAAAATTCATGGTTACTCGATTACGCTAATTTTGATTCAATCCAAGTACCTAGTACTCCTACGCACTTCCAAAATATCCTTAGGACTTACGCAACCGTAACCTAGAACCTTGACGTTTAAGTGGGGTGTGGGGCTAAGCCCTCAGACTCCCTCTTTCCTGGATTTTCCAAGCAAGATTTCCCAGGTTAGGCTGGCTTAAGCAGTTGATCTTTGCGGATCAAGCTAGTGCAACTTAGGAGTTGTTGCGTAGAGAGCGCAATTATCAATAGTCTTTAA
The DNA here is from genome assembly GCA_033762795.1 of Pseudanabaenaceae cyanobacterium bins.68. Classification (GTDB taxonomy): domain Bacteria; phylum Cyanobacteriota; class Cyanobacteriia; order Pseudanabaenales; family Pseudanabaenaceae; genus JANRLH01. Next base: position 33,273 of record JANRLH010000056.1, on the reverse strand, counting down.
GGCTTATGCTTAGAGGCTTATGCTTAGGGATTAGTTTAAGACTTAGCCTTCTGATTAGAGATTGGCTAAGCTTAAATTATCTAGCTGACAATAAAGGGCAGCTAGCTACCCCAGTTTAGGCCTACTCCTTCCAGGATCAAAGAGGAGTTATAAAGTTGCAGAATGATTAGCAAAAATACTAGGAACAGCCCCATGGCGATCGCCATGAAAGGAGTAGTTCCCCAGCCACGAGCCACTTTGCCATATTCAGAGTTGAGAGGACGGAGGATATCTCCCAGCCAAGTACGTTGAGACATAGCTTTGTTAAATAAAATCTAAAATATATTGACCAGTATTATAATTGCAATTGTACCGTAGAACAATACTTATGGAAGCTAACGCCATGTCTTTAGGGCTAACTGTAGCCACTTTTCTAATCTGCTTGACTGGTCTGTCAATCTATACCGCGTTTGGCAAGCCCAATCAGACCTTGAGCGATCCGTTTGAAGATCACGAAGATTAGCTTGCCAGTTGAAATAGCCTGTCTACCCAGGCTGACTAGCTAGTAAGCTAGGGGCTTTCGGTTAGGGTCGGTAAGCCAGGTAGGTATGGGAGGCTCAGGATTTAGCTTGTTGTCTAATCTTGTAGGGTTTGGCTTGGAGTTTAGCTTGGAGTTTGGCTTAGAGTTTGAGGTAGCAGGTAATAAGTGAGGCAGAATCAAGACATTTTCCAGGCTTTCAGGTTGGTAACCTGGGGCGTTTTTGGCAAGCTCTTGGGCAGCCTGGTAGTCTAAGGTAGCAATTATTACAGTTAGTTCGCGCTTATTTTTACTCAGCTTTTCCAAGTCATTGTTGCGATCATTCCACTCTTTGTTCAGCTTTTGTTGATGACCATGAACACCAATTAGGCTGATGCCTAAAACTCCTGTAATTACCATGAGAGTTTTCTTGATCATTTCTAGTCTCTGGAGGCTAGCCTGAGCGTTTGGGGCAACTTGGTATGTAGATTGGGGAGGAGTCTGGTGTTTAGGATCCCTGGGAAAATGAGTAGGAGAATGCTCTGGAGGTCGGTCTTCATGGGGCGCCTGATGCTGTGCTTGGGAATGCTCAATAGCTTTAAGGCGAGCTACATCCAGGGAGATAACCTGACTAGTAGTGGTGCTATTGGTCTGAGCAGAGTTGAGTGCCCTAATTGAACCTGAACTGATGTCTTGGCTGATCTCTTGGCTGGTCTTTTGGGCACGCTTGCGCGGCAGTTTCGGAGATTGGGAGCTACTCAAAGTCATGCGGCTAGCAAATTGTTACTTTAATTAATCGTACTTTTAACATCTTTCCGCAGGATTGGATAGTCTTTGAGGAAATGTTTTTTGGGGATCGCTGAAACTGTGATTGCTTATACCAGCTTGGTTATCACCCAGAACCTTAAGTGATCGCTGGGGTATCACTACTAAAAAATTGGGCAACGCCTAAAAATTGTTTAATTATTTTCAGGGCTTACGCAGCCTACGTTGGGAACTGTTGTAAAAAGGGAGTTTGAGGGCTTTGCCCTCAAGTGGAGCCCCACACTCCACTTAAAGCCAGGGTTTTAGATCACATTTGCGCAAGTCCTGATTTTATTTGGTTTGCTTGAAACTAATGAAGTTGCCGAGTGCCCCAATGGCAATGTAGTTATTTTTGGGTAGTTCGGTGGTGTAGACGCTACCGACTATAAAATTTTGACGGCGAGTAAAATTATTGAGGTAGACGCGAATACTGCCTTTTTGCTGCTCAACTGCTGACTCGCAAATGTCTTTGACTAGGTTGCCAAGCCCACTTTCAGCGCAGATATTGTCTTTAATCTCCTCTGCCATGGTTTGGCTGCCGTGGTTAAGAAAAGCTTCCTGGTCTGGATTGGTAACTACCAGAGCGATCGCGATTGAGCCAATCACAATTAGTGGAATCTTTACATTGTCAATGATGCTTTTCATCCTAAGTTCGGGGGTAATTGATCCTTGGGAACAGGGTTTAGACTTGGGGAAATACATTAGAGAAACACTCAGGGCAATGACCTTGCATTCCTGTATATATTATTGCGATTTTTGAAAGAATGCAGTACAGAAATCATTAAAACCCATGGCGGGGCTGCGCCCCTTTTTGTCATACGCAGTTTGATGGGGAACTATTGAAAAAAGGGAGTTTGAGGGCAGAGCCCTCAAGTGGAGCCCCACATCCCACTTAAAGCCAGGGTTTTAGATCACCTTTGCGTAAGTCCTAACCTATCAACTTGCAAACTGCAATGAGGCAGGAATGGTTGATCAGCTTGCTACATACTGCCGAAGGTTTAGGTGGGGAGTAAGTGATTTTTGGCATGGGGCTTTTTCAGCTAAAATTATCAGGCTCTACATCTGTTTTAACACCGTGCGTCTATCTCAAATGTTGTGGGTAACCCTAAGGGAGGAACCTGCTGAAGCCGAAATTAAAAGCCATAAACTACTATTGCGAGGAGGCTACATTCGCCGCGTAACTAGTGGTATTTATACTTATCTGCCTTTAATGTGGCGCGTGTTACGCAAGATTTCGGCAATTGTGCGGCAGGAGATGGATGCTACAGGTGCTCAAGAATGCCTATTACCCCAGTTGCAACCGGCTGAGTTATGGCAGCAGTCGGGGCGGTGGGATACTTATACCAAAGCGGAACAGATTATGTTTTTTCTGGGCGATCGCTTTGATCGCCAGCTAGGTTTGGGGCCTACCCATGAGGAGGTAATCACTTCGGTAATGGGGGAGTTGGTGCGTTCCTATCGCCAGTTACCTGTGCAACTGTACCAGATTCAAACTAAGTTTCGAGATGAAATCCGTCCGCGGTTTGGCTTGATGCGGGGGCGGGAATTTATCATGAAGGATGGCTATTCATTTCATGACTCTGAAGCTAGTTTAAAGCAGACCTATGCTTTGATGGATCAGACCTACAGCAGAATCCTGCAACGCTGTGGTTTGGAGTTTAGGGCGGTGGATGCTGATTCAGGAGCGATCGGTGGCTCTGGCTCCCAGGAGTTCATGATCTTGGCAGAGGCCGGCGAAGATGAAGTGCTATTCACGCCGGATGGTAAGTATGCGGCCAATGTGGAGAAGGCAGTATCTTTGCCGAGGGCGGCGGTTAGGGGTATGGGTGAGTTTAAAAAAGTGGCGACCCCTAACACTGAGTCAATCGATCGAGTTACTCAGGTCTTGAACTGTGATCCAAGCCAAATTGTCAAACAGGTGCTGTATCAGGCAGTGCTTGATCAGGGGCTTACGCTCTTGGTACTGGTGAGTATCCGAGGCGACCAAGAGGTGAACGAGGTGAAGCTGCAAAATCAATTGACCAAGCTAGCTCCTGACCACGGTGGCAAGACTGTTTTGACTTTAAAGGTGGCAGATGGTGAGAGCCAAGCAACTTGGGCAACTAGTGCTTTACCTTTGGGCTATGTTGCGCCTAATTTGCCAGATAGCTTGATTGCCAAGAGTCCGCTGGTGGCAGCTAGTTTTTTGCGCCTAGCAGATCAGACTGTGGTAGATCTGAGTAACTTTATTACCGGTGCCAATGAAGTTGGTTACCATCTCTTGGGCTGCAACTGGGGCAAAGAGTTTGATTTGCCCAACCTAGTACTAGATTTACGCAAGGCTCGCCCAGGCGATCGCGCGGTACATGATCCCAGTCAAGTGATTGAGTCGGCGCGGGGAATTGAGGTGGGCCATATCTTTCAGTTGGGTACTAAGTATTCCCAGGCAATGGACGCTACCTTTACCAACGAAGCCGGTGAAGAACTACCCCTGGTGATGGGCTGCTATGGTTTGGGGGTCTCACGCTTAGCCCAGGCGGCAGTAGAGCAATGTCATGATCAAGATGGTATTGTCTGGCATCCGGCGATCGCCCCCTACCAGGTAATCATTACAATTCCCAATATTAGTGATGCCAATCAAGTAGCGATCGCTGAGCAGTTATATCTGGAGCTAAAGACAGCTAATCTTGAAGTCTTGCTAGATGATCGAGACGAACGGGCGGGAGTGAAATTCAAAGATGCTGATCTAGTGGGAATTCCCTATCGGATTGTTACGGGACGCAGCGTTAATCAGGGCAAGGTGGAAGTGGTAACCAGAGCAACCAAGCAGGTGACTGAAGTAGCAATTACTCAAGTTCTGAGTTTTTTGGCTAGTGAGTTGACAACTTTAACCGCGCCGCCAAAATTAACATGATTTTGCAAAATCCTATGGCATAATTAGAATCCGTGTTTTAGGTTCTAAAGTAAAAAATGGCTAAAAAAGGTGTCCGTATCATCATTACCCTAGAATGTACCGAGTGCCGTACTAACATTGACAAGCGATCACCTGGGGTATCTCGTTATACCACCATGAAAAATCGCCGCAACACTACTGGTCGCCTAGAAATCAAAAAATTCTGCCCCCACTGTAATAAACACACAGTGCACAAAGAAATTAAGTGAAATTAACCAAGTTCCAGGATGTAGCTGGAATTGCTCAAAATCAAGCACTGAACTAAACACTGACGCAAAACCTTAGGAGAGTAATTAAGTAAACATGGCTTTTTATCGCAAGCGGCTGTCTCCCATCAAGCCCTCTGACCCAATCAATTACAAGGATGTTGATCTACTGCGCAAGTACATCACTGAACGAGGCAAAATTCTACCTCGGCGAATCACTGGCTTAACCGCTAAGCAACAGCGGGATCTGACCGTGGCGATCAAACAGGCTCGTATTTTAGCTTTGCTGCCATTCATTAACAAAGAAGGCTAGTTTGCTCCATAAGTCTGTCACAATAGGGTTATGCAAATTACCTTTCTTGGTACTAGTTCTGGCGTACCCACCCGCAGCCGCAATGTTTCTAGTATTGCTGTTCGCCCTGCTCAACGCGCCGAAGTCTGGCTGTTAGACTGTGGTGAAAGCACCCAGCATCAACTTTTACGCAGTGAAGTAAAAACTGGGCAAATCTGCAAAATATTTATCACTCACCTCCATGGCGATCACATTTTTGGGCTGCCTGGACTTCTAGCTAGTTGCAGCATGGCTGGCACAGTTCAGCACATGGAATTGTTTGGCCCAGCAGGTTTGAAGTCCTACATTGATGCTTGCCTACGCTACAGTGAAACCAAGCTGGCTTATCCCCTCAAGGTACATAAGGTCGAGCCTGGGCTGGTGTGGGAAGATGAGGAGTATATGGTTAGCTGCACACCCTTAACCCATCGAGTGACTGCCTTTGGCTATCGCCTGGAGCAAAAACCCCGTCTGGGCAAGTTTGATCTAGATAAAGCCAATGCCCTAGGAATTCCTTCGGGGCCGGTCTATGGTCAGTTGAAGCGAGGTGAGCAGGTGGTTTTAGCGGATGGCAGGGTAATTGACGGTAAAGAGTTTAGCGCTCCCCCCAAGCCGGGTACTAAGGCAGTTTACTGTACAGATACAATTTTTTGTGACAATGCGGTGACTCTAGCTCAGGATGCTGATCTGCTAATCCATGAGGCTACCTTTGCCCATCAAGACGCTGAAATGGCTTATCAAAGGCTGCACTCTACTAGCACAATGGCGGCCCAGGTAGCGCTACTGGCAAATGTTAAGCAGTTAGTGATGACCCATTTTTCACCTCGTTATGCCCCAGGAAATACTCTGCAGTTGGAAAATCTGCTGGCCGAAGCTCAGATGATTTTCAAAAATACCCTGCTGGCCCATGATTTTATGACTCTAAATTTGGAGTAGGTTCACTATGGGTGCTGACCGAATTATTGTGGCGCTGGATGTGGCAAGTATGGATTTGGCGCTGGCCTGGTGCGATCGCTTGCCGGAGGTACAGTTTTGGAAGGTGGGGCTAGAGCTATTTACGGCAGTAGGGCGAGAAGTAGTCTGGGAACTCAAGCAGCGACACAAGCGAGTATTTCTCGATCTCAAGCTCCATGATATTCCCCATACGGTAGCTAAAACCTGCGAACGGCTGGCAGACTTGGGCGTAGATTTCGTGACAGTGCATAGCTGTGGTGGTAAAGACATGATCACCGCAGCCACCCAGGCTTTGGCTGGGAGCCATACTCAAGTTGTGGCAGTAAGTTTGCTAACCAGTATTGCCTCGACACAACTAGTCGCAGAATTACAAATTAATTTACCTCTGGCTAATTATGTGGCGGAGATGGCGAGTCTGGCTGAGCAGTCTGGGGCGCAAGGAATTGTCTGTTCTCCCCAAGAAATTGCCCTGCTGCGATCGCACCTCAAACCCCAGACACTTTTAGTTACACCTGGGATTCGGCTCGCCAGTGATCAGCTAGATGATCAAAAGCGGGTAATGACTCCCAAACAAGCGATCACCTTGGGGGCAGATTATCTGGTAATTGGCAGATCAATCTTGGCGGCGGCCGATCCCCAGCAAGCTTGGCAGCAATGCCAGATCGCTCTTAGAGATAGTTGAGCGAGATAGTTGAGCAACTGTCATAAGTAAAGATCGATTTGTGCCTAGTTTCAGGGATGCTAGTTGTTGAACAAATTTGGAGAAAATTATGGCAAGGATTCTCGACCATAGTCAAGCCCAGAGCCTTTGGCAGGTCTGGCAAAAAACTGCTGCTACCTATCCTGAAATTGTAGCAGTGCATGATCCCCATGCTAAGGTGCCGGTCAAGCTTACCTACGCTGAGATCCTCGAACTCATGCAAAAGTTTGGGGCGGGCTTGCGGGCTTTAGGCGCTGGCTTTGGCGATAAGATTGCTCTGATTGCGGATAATTCGGCTCGCTGGCTGATTGCTGACCAAGGGATTTTAGCGATCGGGGCAGCAAATGCTACCCGTAGTTCTCAGACCGAGCGGCAGGAGTTGCTCTACATTCTTGAGCATAGTGATAGCTCAATCCTAGTGGTGGAAAACCTGGAGACTTTGGAAAAGCTAAAACCTGAATTGCACAGTTTGGGATTGAGGGCAATTATTTTGCTATCTGATCAAGCTGGGGATGGCATCTACAACTTCAACCAGCTATTAGAACTGGGGGCAAGCAAAGACTTGGGTACCCCCCCTATTACTCCCCAAACCCTGGCGACCCTGATCTATACCTCCGGCACTGGTGGCAAGCCCAAGGGCGTAATGCTCAGCCATGGCAACTTGCTCTATGAGTTGAATGCTGCTCCCAAGGTCTACGCGGTGGAAGCTGGGAAAATAGCTCTCAGTATCTTGCCCACCTGGCATTCCTATGAGCGCACCTTTGAGTATTTTGTCTTGGGTCAGGGCTGTAGCCAGATTTATACCAACATTCGCATGATCAAAAAAGACCTACAGGAGTATCAGCCCCACTATATGGTGGCAGTACCGCGCCTATGGGAATCAATCTATGAAGGGATTCAAAAACAATTTCGGGAGCAGCCTGCTAATAAGCAAAAGCTGGTAAATTTCTTCCTAAATCTGAGTAGGAGCTATGTGGTTGCCAAGCGGACTTTTACAGGGCTGAATTTGGCAAATTTGGAGCCTGATTTTTTGACTAGATACCACAATGGGCTATTCGCTCTACTCTTGTATCCTTTACACAAACTAGGCGATCGCTTAGTCTATGCCAAAGTGCGACAGGCTACGGGTGGGAAACTCGAACTCGTAGTCAGCGGCGGCGGCTCGATCGCTGATCACCTAGAAGATTTTTACGAAATTGTTGGCATCAATATTTTGGGAGGGTATGGACTGACTGAAACTGCACCGATTACCCATGTGCGCCGCCCCCAGCGCAACATTCGCGGTGGAGATGGTCAGCCCCTAGAATGGACAGAGACTAAAATTGTTGATCCAGAAACTCGTCAGCCACTGCCTCCCGGTCACCAAGGGCTGGTATTGTTGCGAGGGCCTCAGGTGATGCAAGGTTATTATAAAAATCCTGAGAGTACAGCTAAGGCGATCGACCCAGATGGCTGGTTTGATTCAGGGGATTTAGGCTGGATTACCCGTTGGCAGGATTTGATTATTACGGGGCGAGCCAAAGATACGATTGTGCTAAGTAATGGGGAAAACATTGAACCCCAACCCCTAGAGGATGTCTGTAGCCGCAGTGTTTATATCGATCAAATTGTGATTGTCGGTCAAGACCAAAAGTGCCTCGCGGCTCTGATTGTGCCAAATTTAGCCCAGTTGGCGAGCGATCGCTTGATTCCTGAAGATGTGGTGTTGGCAGAGATTGCTCCTCAGCTTAATCAGGATCAGCAAATCAAAAATCTTTTGCAGCAAGAACTCAACCGCGAAATTAAAAATCGACCGGGCTTCCGTCCCGATGATCGAATCAGCCTTTTTGCTTGCTTGCCTGAGCCGTTCACCATTGAGAATGGTCTACTCACCCAGACCTATAAGATTAAACGCAACCAGGTAAATGCTAGGTATGCTGACTTGATTGAGCAATTGTTCAGAATTCAGCCATAAATTTGGTTGGTTTTACAATTTGTTACAATGTCATGGTAGTTATTCGCCAAACCTATGACCACCACCACCTGCTTTAGCCGTAGCGATTGGCAAAAGGGCTATCGTTCGCTCTACACCGAGCATGACTACCAAATCACTGAAATTAGCGGCGTGTTGCCCCCCGACCTCCAGGGTACTCTCTATCGCAATGGTCCTGGGCTATTAGACCGCAATGGTGAAAATTATGGTCACCCCTTTGATGGTGATGGCATGGTCTGTGCAATTAGGCTACATCAAGGCGAGGCTTACTTTCGTAATCGTTTTGTCAAGACTCCTGAGTTTTTGGCAGAAGAGGCAGCAGGCAAGATTCTGTATCGCGGTGTGTTTGGTACGCAAAAGCCTGGCGGATGGCTAACTAACTGCTTCGATCTGCGGCTAAAAAATATTGCCAATACCAATGTGATCTTCCATGGGCAAAAACTGCTGGCTCTCTGGGAAGCTGCTCGCCCCTACCGCCTTGATCCTGATAGTTTAGCAACCTTGGGTATTGAAGACTTTAACCAAGCCCTCGCCCCAGGTGAAGTATTTACTGCCCATCCTAAGCTTGATCCTCAAACTGGGAATCTCTGGGCTTTTGGGGTTGAAACAGGGCCCAAGTCAGTGATCAATATTTTTCGGCTTGATCCCGATGGCGAACTCACCCGGCAAGCTCAGCACCGTGTACCAGGCTTTTGTTTTCTCCATGACTTTGCCTTTACCCCCAACTACCGCATCTTTTTACAAAATCCAGTTAAGTTTGCCCCCTTGCCATTCTTACTAGGCTTCAAAACGGCGGGTGCTTGCCTAGACCTGAAGCCCAACAGTCTAAGTAAGTTTCTGATCAGCGATCGCCAAGGTCAACTAATCACCCTGGAAACTGACCCCGGTTTTGTCTTCCACCACTGCAATGCCTACGAGCCTGAGCCTGACCAAATTATCCTAGACTCGGTATGCTATGCCACTTACCCGAAGCTAGAGCCGAAGCAGGATTTTAGAGAGGTGAATTTTGACCAGGTAGTACCTGGAAAACTGGTGCGATTTAAGCTCAATCTCAAGACCAAAACCATCAATCGTCATACCCTGGTAGAGCGCTCCTGTGAATTTCCCGCGATCAATCCTCAATACCTAGGTCAGCCCTATCGGTATGCCTATTTAGGCGCGATCGCTCAAGCCAATGGTAATGCCCCCCTCCAAGCTCTGCTCAAGCTGGACTTACACACTGGGCAGCAACAAACTTACAGCATTGCCCCTCAGGGCTTCATGGGAGAACCGGTATTTGTGCCTAGACCCCAGGCGATCGCTGAGGATGATGGCTGGATTCTCACCCTGTGCTTTAATGCGGCGAGCGATCGCTCAGAATTGTTAATTTTAGATGCTGAAAACCTCAACTTAGTTGCCAGCCTAGCACTGAAGCATCATGTCCCCTATGGACTCCATGGCAGTTTTGTCAGATCTAAGGCTGGGTAAATATTTTTGTCTAATTTAGGATCTGCGCCAGCTATTGCTATGCTAAACAAAGTCAATGGTACTCCAGGACTTACGCAGCCTGATTTGGGAAGTTTTATAATACTAAATCACTAGGGCTAGACTACAGATTAATTGAAATAGGGTGAAAGGGTTTTACCCCTTCGTGGGGAAAGCCCCAGCCCCCAGTTAGAGCCAAGGTTTTAGATCACGTTTGCGTAAGTTCTCGTAACCAATTAGTAATTTTGATTACAAATATCTGACTAGATTCAAGTGTAAAACTGAGTAGCAAATCCCAGGAGAAGAAACATTGAAAAAAGTAGAAGCCATTATCCGTCCATTCAAATTGGATGAAGTAAAAATTGCCCTGGTTAACGCTGGCATCGTCGGCATGACTGTATCTGAAGTCAGAGGCTTTGGTCGGCAAAAAGGTCAAACCGAACGTTATCGCGGTTCGGAATATACGGTTGAGTTTTTACAAAAGCTCAAGGTCGAAATCGTGATTGAAGATGATCAACTAGACATGGTGTTAGACAAAATTACCCTTGCTGCTCGAACTGGCGAAATTGGTGATGGTAAGATTTTTGTCAGCCCGATTGACCGCGTGATTCGTATTCGCACTGGTGAAGTGGATCTAGAAGCGGTTTAGTTACATAATTGCTGGCAGTTATCCCCCTCTGTGGTCAAACTTTGGCGTATCAAGAGGGGTAAATCGACAATAAAAATCTAGATCTAACCCTATGGGGTTTAGGTGAGCTTTTCTAGGCTATAGGCAAGTTTAGCAGCGATCGCTGCAAACCAGTTCTCATCCTGTTTTGTGTAGCTGCGAGGCACATTGGCTCCCAGAATCATCACGCCGCGATCGCCCAAAGGCTGCACAATTACTCCTTGGGTATTAGCTGGTAAGTAATCAAACTCCACTTTGCCAGGGTAGAGTGCCAACTTCACTAAATAGGCCGGCTGTTGAGTTTGGATTGCCTTAGTAACTATTGCTCCTGGCTGACTCATCTGCACTTCAGGCAAAATTCCCCGCCTCAAAATCAAGCGATCGCCCCACCAGACCACCAAGCTCTTAGTCACAGTATTGGTCAAAATGATATGGGATGCCCAGGCTAGTTCATCGCGGAGTTGGTCTGGCAAACTAGGGTTGAATTCAAGCACCTGCGCTCCATCCAGTTGAACTATTTCTGGGGAACGAGGCTGAACCCTTTGCCAGATTAGGCTAGTCAAAATCAAGACCGCACAGGCAATTATCCCTACAGCATCAGAACGAGATTGGCTTGGCAGGATCTCAGTAGTGAGCCAGCGGTTGATGATTAATAATAAACCGCCGCATATGCCGGTAATAATTGGTAAATATCTTAAATCAAACAATTTATTTTAGGTTGGCGCCACTTAGATTGATTAATACTCAAATTGCCCTCAATCATATAGTAAATTCAATCCATTTTAGGAAAACCCCTACCCCCAGAGGAGAGCAGATCCAAGGTGGGGCCATTTCCAGGGTGATTGGAGTGCCCCTGTTTAGGCTTCAAATGCTGAGCTTGGCAAAATGATCTCCCAATTATGCAACGCCAGAACAGAGCTAAGGACTTGGTTAAATCGGATACTCTTCTAGTCTAGAACCACGCTCTGGGGGGAGGAGAGCAAAATCAATAAGCATTTTTTTAACACATTTTGAGGTAAGCTTGGGTGAGTGTTGATCTGGCGATTTTTGCCAAATTTGCTGCTTTTCGGGCTGTTTTTGCTAATTGTTTAGCAACTCTGACCAGATCTTCACTCTAAGTGTCAATATTAGTGTCCAGTGGGTTTTAGTGCTTGTGTAATCAGCGAATAATTAGCAGGTAAATGGGCTTGCAAAATTCAAACTTAGCGAATAATTTGGACAGTAGTTCAGAACATTATCGCTGCTTATAATCAGGAATTATTCTGGACTTCAATCTGTTAGATCTAACCAACTGTTTGTGGATTGAAATTCTGATCAAGTTTTAATCTGCTCCCAAAATTCTCGGTTGCAATTCCCATCTATTTTACCAGCTTGAGCAATGTATAATCGCCCACCCCAAACCCGCCTCAGAGCTAACCACACACTGGGAACTTCCCTTTCGGCTCATGTGCTCAATGGTAAACCAGCAGGAGATGATGACGATGAAATTATTCTTCTAGAAGAGGAAACTGAGCAACCTGATCCCCAGCCAGAGCGAGATCCTAGCCCAACTGCCGAGTTTCCACCCACCTGGAAAGTAATTATTGTGGATGATGAACGCTACATCCATCAAGTTACGCGCCTGAGTCTGCGTCGCTTTAGTTTTGAGGGTAAGCAACTCACCTTAATTTCTGCCTATTCAGCAGCAGAGGCCAAAAATTTAATTGCTCTACATCAAGATACGGCAATTGTGTTACTGGATGTAGTGATGGAAACTAGCGTGGCCGGCTTGGAGGTAGCGCGTTACATTCGTGAGGAACTGAAGAATCAGGCAGTCAGAATTGTGTTGCGCACTGGTCAACCAGGAGAAGCGCCAGAGGAATCGGTGATTCTGCATTACGACATCAATGACTACACCACTAAAGTAGAGCTTACTCAGCAGAAGCTGACTAGTGTGATCATTACAGCTTTGCGTTCCTACCGCGATGTTACTAATTTAGAGCGGCAACAGCGCCAACTGCTGACCTTGAGCCGTAGTTTGCAGGGGGTTTGTGCAAATTTAGAAAACCTAGTGGCGCAACGCACGGCAGAGCTAGCTCAAAAAAATCAGGAGTTAGAGCAGAAAATCCAGGAACAGATTAAAGTAGAAGCGGAACTGCGGCAAGCTAAAATTGCAGCCGAAGAGGGAAATCGAGCTAAGGGTGAATTTTTGGCGAATATGAGCCATGAGTTGCGCACCCCTCTAAATGCGATTTTGGGCTTTGCCCAACTAGTTAGCAGCGATCCTTCGATCGCGCACGAGCATCGAGATTCGCTTAAAATTATTGTGAGCAATGGCAAGAATCTACTGAGCCTATTGAATGACATTTTGGAAATGTCCCGCATTGAGTCTGGGCATCAGGTTACCCTCAACCCTGTGAGTTTCAATTTGCGTTTTTTAGTGGAAGAGGCGATCTATCTCTTGGAAGCCCGCGCTCTGGCTAAGCAGGTAGACTTACAGTTGGAATATGATCTGCAGATTCCGGAGCAGATCTGGGCTGATCCGAATAAATTGCGCCAAATCTTGATCAATCTGGTAGCAAATGGCGTGAAGTTTACTGACCAGGGCTATGTGAAGTTGAAAGTGCGGTTGCAAGGGCAACAAATTCATTTTGAAGTGGAAGATACGGGTTTTGGCATTGCAGCTACGGAATTTGACAAGTTATTTCAACTCTTTAGCCAGACAGAATCGGGGCGTAGATCTAAGCAAGGAACAGGCTTGGGGCTATCTATTTGCCGCCACCTGGTAGAGACTATGGGAGGAAAGCTAGAGTTTGACAGTGAGTTGGGGAAAGGTTCTAGTTTTAGGTTTTTTATTCCCTTGGAGTTGCCAGAATTTGATTTGCCCCCGAACCTGTTTGATTACGGTGATATGCGCCTACTGGTGGCACATCCAGTGAATCAAGTTCCTTTTTTGCCCTACTTAATTAGCGTTTTGGGAATCCAAATTCGCAGTTGTTTCTCGGCAACTGAACTACTGGAAGTATGGCGGGAGTGGCAACCCCATTTAATTTTGGTGGATGTGCATCTGCAAGATTTGGAGCCAGCCCTAAGTCGGGTGCGAGAATGTTCTGATACCAGAGTGATGGCGATTGTGGGTGAGGATATGGAGGTACCTGAGCTAGGATTTAGTTTTGACTGTAGTTTGACTAAGCCAATTCAGGAGCGATTGGTGGCAAAGAAAATTGAAGAGTTGTTTTTTAGGAAGTGATCATGATTTCGCAACGGGCTACAGGGATTAAAGAGTCCCAAATTCGAGAGGCTTCGCGCTATTGCACTAAGTTTGGCGCAATTAATCTAGCTCAAGGTCTGCCAGATTTTGCCGCACCGATTGAACTCAAACAGGCGGCCCAGCGGGCGATCGCCGCAGATTTGAATCAGTATGCTGATCCTTGGGGGGTAACAGAGTTACGGCAAGCGATCGCCCTGAAAATGGCACGGGATAACCAGGTCGAAGTGGATTTTGCCACAGAAGTGACTGTATGTTGTGGGGCAACTGAGGGCTTGAATATGGCGCTGATGACCTTAATTGACCCTGGCGACCGGGTACTGATTTTTGCACCTTTTTATGAGAATTACTTGCCCAATCTCACTACAGTACAGGGGGTGCCAGTGTTTTATGATTTGACGCCACCCAATTGGCAGCTTGATCCTGAACGGTTGGAGCAAATTTTTAGATCGGGGATCAAAGCGGTGATTTTGAATAGTCCTGCCAATCCTACGGGGAAAGTGTGGCAGCGTCAGGAGCTAGCACTAATTGCTGACCTGTGCGATCGCTACGATGTGTATGGGATCACCGATGAAATTTACGAATATATTATTTATGAGCAAGAGCATATTAGTTTGCTCAGCCTACCGCAGATGCGCGATCGCACTATTGTGGTGAATGGGTTTTCTAAAACCTTCTGTGTCACTGGCTGGCGATTAGGCTACACGGTGGCAAGTCCTCTGCTGACCGCAGCCATGCGCCGAATTCATGATTTTTTGACCATTTGTGCGCCAGCTCCTTTACAGTATGCAGCCTTAGCAGCCATGGAATTTGGCCCAAGTTATTTTCAGAGCTTAGCCCAAGACTACCAACGCAAGCGGGATCTGCTGTTCCCTGCCCTGGAGAGACTGGGACTATCTCCTACTTTGCCCCAAGGTGCTTACTACATCTGGACAGATAGTTCGAGCTTGGCAACTGATTCTAACTTAGCCGCCTTCCGCCTCGCCAAGGAAGCTGGAGTGGCAGCAGTGCCGGCGGATTGCTTTAGCCCCCCCCATAGTCAGGTGAATGGGTTGCGATTTTGTTTTGCCAAGCAGGACAGTACGATCAACGCCGCGATCGCTCAGTTAGAGCAGTTTCAGGTTTAGCTTGCCTTAGAGTTATTCAGGGTTTGGGAAAGCAAATAGATGCGATCAGTAAGTACCTTGAGCGCTTGATTGAGCTCAGCATCGGTAGTTTGCAGTTGAGTTACCTTGTCGCAACTGTAGATCACCGTAGTGTGATCCTTGCCACCTAGGGCTTCACCGATTTTGGGCAGGCTGAGTTCGGTGTGTTGGCGAGCGAGGTACATGGCAATTTGGCGGGCTTGGGAGATCTCGCGGCGGCGGGAATTACTCTGCAAGTCACTGAGGTCGATGTTGAAATATTCCGATACTACCTGCAAGATTAGTTCTACCGAGACCACGATCGGCTGTTTAGGGGCATTGAGGATGGGAGCAACATTCGCCAAACTCATGGGTAAGCCAGAAATCGAAATGTAGGCAACGGTGCGTACTAAGGCTCCTTCTAGCTCGCGGATGTTGGAGGTATAACTGGCGGCGATGTAGTGGATCACCTCATTGGGAATGGTGAGATTTTCGTACTCAGCTTTCTTTTGCAGAATTGCCATGCGGGTTTCCAGATCAGGAGCTTGAATATCGGCAATCAGCCCCATGGAAAACCTAGAGCAAAGGCGGTCTTGGAGGCGAGGAATTTGGCTGGGGGGGCGATCGCTTGCCAGAATGATTTGTTTGCCCGATTCGTAGAGGGCGTTAAAGGTATGAAAAAACTCCTCCTGGGTATATTCCTTACCCTCAATAAACTGAATATCATCTACCAGCAGCATATCAATATCACGGTATTGCTGGCGAAAATCCTGCATACTGTCCTTGCGAATGGCAGTCACTAGATCGTTAGTAAAATGCTCCGTAGACACGTAGGAAATCCGGGTATCAGGCATTAAATCTAGGCGATGATGAGCGATCGCTTGCATCAGGTGAGTCTTGCCTAGACCTACACCGCCACAGAGAAATAGGGGATTAAACTCTCGACCGGGAGCAACTGCCACCGCCACCGCAGCCGCATTTGCCATCTGATTAGTGGAGCCGACCACAAAGCGCGCAAAGGTGTACTTGGGATTGAGGGTAAAATGTTTGGCAACTGGCTTGGGAGCAGGCAATTCTACCAGGGGAGGTTCAGGCGCAAGGGGCAATTCCGGCAGATGCTCTTGGCTGGCGGTCAAAATTAAGATTTCCACGGAATAACCTAAAATTTCTGCCACCACTTCATTGAGCTTTTTGAAGTAGTACTTGGCTAGCCAGTTACGGGCAAAAGGGTGGCTGGTGCGAATGGTCAGCCGTTGGGGGGTGAGTTCCTCTGCCACGGTGGTTTTGATCCAAGCCTCAAAAGTTGGACGGCTCAGGTGGATTTGTAAATGATCTAAAACTTTATGCCAAAGAATATCTGCAGTTATATCCACGGTAGTTAGTAATGCACGGGACGAGAGGGTCTTAATCTTAGCTGCTAGAAATTCTGCTGTACACACCTAGGATCGACTAGAGCTAAATATCTGACTAAAATCAGGTTAAGGTTTGTTGATCCTAGGGGGTCAATCAGTCGAAAACCGAAGTCAAAGCTTGATCAATAAAGGGTTTGACAGCTATGATTAAATTACCGCCCTTACCTTTCCACTGAGAAAATAGGCATGATTAACTGAGGTCACCCCCCATAGGTTTAATCTTTGAGTGGGACTAGGGAATGCCAATTTCTGAGTATGATTAACTCAAGGGGGAAAATAAACTAGGAAAATAAACTATAAGGTGATCTAAAATCTTGCCTCTAGGTTTTTTTCTAAGTTTTTTTCCAAGCTTTTTTCTAAATCTTGCCTTCAAGCGAGATGTAGGGCGTAGCCCTAAGTCAGGGATCTACCCTCAAGCCCCTTGGTAAAGCTAGGTGAACTTAAATCAGCGAACTTAAATGATCGAAGTCAAGTGAGGACAATGGTCGAGTGGTAAATTCAGGAACTGGGGCAAAACCAAATCCAAAGTTAAATAATCAAATCAAGCTGGTGATCACTCTGGGAGATCCAGCAGGCATAGGTAGCGAAATAGTCTTAAAAGCGATCGCAGATTCCAAAATTAGCAGGCTGGGAGTAAATATAACTATAATTGGCGATTTACGTCAAGCTAGGCAGCTATACGATCAGCTTGATCAGGCTAGTAGCGGTCAACTGGCTAATCCCGATCATTTTAATTGGCTTGATCTACCCAGCCGTGAATTGATCAAGCTGGGGCAACCTAGCGCGATCACAGGAGATGCTAGCTTTAGAGCCTTAGATCAGGCGATCGCTCTGACCCTAGAGGGAGATTTTGATGGTATTGTCACAGCGCCGATCGCTAAGTCTGCCTGGAAACTGGCGGGGCATGACTATCCTGGTCAAACTGAGTTGTTGGCAGCTAGGGCAGGGGTAAGCAATTTTGGTATGTTATTTGTAGCGCGATCGCCCCATACTGACTGGGTATTACGAACCTTATTAGCTACCGTCCATATTCCTTTAGCCCAAGTAACTGAGCAACTTTGCCCCGATTTAATTGATCGCAAACTGAAATTATTTTGGCAATCTTTGCAGCAGGATTTTGGTCTAACTGAGGCAAGAATCGCGATCGCTGGGATCAATCCCCACAGTGGCGAGCAGGGACAACTGGGCAATCAAGAGCAAGCTTGGCTAAATCCTCTGATCCAAAGCTGGCAAGGACGGGATCCCCATCTGCAACTTACTCCCCCCCTACCGCCTGATACCCTATGGGTAAAACCAGGTTTGGCTTGGCAGCAGTCACCAGAGCTAGGCTGCGAAGGCTACTTGGCGATGTACCACGATCAAGGACTAATTCCAGTCAAATTGTTGGCATTTAATCAGGCAGTGAACACCACGATCGGTTTACCCTTTGTGCGCACTTCTCCCGATCATGGTACCGCTTTTGATCTTGCGGGGCAGGGAATTGCTGATCCTGCCAGTATGATTGCCGCGATCGAGTGGGCAGTAGAAATGATTGCTCATCGTCAGTATAGTATTTGTACTCAGTGACATATACTAGAGGCAGACAGGTAATCTTGATAGATCAATGACCAACCCGCCCCCTCCTATAGTTTTGAGTCGCAGCCAAGTGCTAGTCGTAATGCTGGTAACCGCATTTCTGTTGATTGGGCTAGGTAAACTGTGGGTCTTTGTGCTTGAGGTGCCTAATGTACCTTTAAATATATCCTGGCAAAACTTTGCCATTGGCTTGGGTTTGGGCTGTCTGGTTAGCCTAGCTAGCTATCTTGTCTATCAAGTTTGGGCGGACTATCGCACGGCGGCTAATACCTACTTGGAGATGGTGCTAAAACCCCTAGAAATGCCTGACCTGATCTGGCTAGGGCTGCTACCAGGCTTGAGTGAAGAATTCTTATTTCGGGGCGTGGCTCTGCCTAGCTTGGGGATGAACTGGACAGCGATCGCCATTACTAGTGTGGTGTTTGGCATCCTACACATGGCGGAAATGCGCTACTGGCAATACACCCTTTGGGCCGCGCTCGTAGGGGCAGGATTTGGTACAGTTACCCTTTATACCAACAGCTTGTTACCAGCCGTGACTGCCCATATTTTGACTAATTCCCTATCAGGCATGATCTGGAAGTTACGCCAAGAGCAGCCGAACTAGCCAGAGATTCCACAGGTAAAGTCAAGCTAGGGTAGCGCACCCAGCAGTTGCTCTACCTCAGAGGCAGCAATCGGCTTAGAGTAGAGATACCCTTGACCATAATCGCAGCCCAAGCTGATTAGCCGCTGTGCTTGAGTTTGGGTCTCAATGCCCTCAGCGGTCACCGATAGATTTAATTTCTTAGCGAGGTGAACTATAGCAGCAGTCACATCTAGCTTTCTGGGATTATCTAGGTCAGCGACAAAAGAACGATCAACCTTCAGATTGTCTAGGGGAAACTGATCGAGATAAGAAAGAGAGGAATAGCCTGTACCAAAGTCATCAAGGGAAATTTGAATCTGGCGATCGCGCAGTTGGGCAATCACATTTACCACTGCAGTATATCCACTGATGATGATGCTCTCAGTGATTTCTAGTTTTAGTGATGCAGGATTCAAGCCACTTTTTAGCAGAATCTCTTCTACATCAGCGATAAAAGTAGAACAGGAAAATTGCTTTGCGGATAAGTTCACGCTCACAGTCAATTCTCCCCAGCCCTGGGTATGCCAACTAGCCAACTGGGTACAGGCCTGTTCTAGCACTGCTCTGCCAACTGGAACAATCAACCCAGTAGTCTCTAAACAGGGAATAAACGCCGCAGGTGAAACCATGCCCCGCTCAGGGTGAGACCATCTGATCAGAGCTTCAAATCCAGTAATTTTTCCACTGCCCAAACAGACAATAGGCTGATAAAAGACCACAAATTGATTCTGTACTAATGCTCTTTGCAAGTCATTCTCTAGGGTTAAACGCGCAAGAATATCGGCATTCAGTTGAGCAGCAAATAGTTGGTAGTTCCCTTTCCCTAGCAATTTTGCTTGATGCAGGGCAATATCCGCACTTTCAAGGATGCCTTCTGCGCTCTGATGGCCGGAGTCCTGGCTCAGCACCCCTCCAATTGAAGTAGTCAGATAGATTTCGTAATGTTCTACCCTAAAAGGCAATCTGAACAGATCTAAAACTTGAGTGGCAAATTGTTGTAAATCTTCGACTTTGGCTATCTGTGTCAATAGAAAGCAAAATTCATCCCCGTTCAATCTTACTAGGGTGTCATACTCGCTCAGCAGCGAGTATAATCTCTGGGCAATTTCGATCAACAAACTATCGCCAATAGCGTGACCGAAAGAACCATTAATCGCTCTAAAATTGTCACAATCTAAATAAAGAAGACCAAAGCAGCAGTCAGTTTTGGTTGATAGTAACTGAATTTGTTCGCTCAAATAGGCTCTGGTTGGTAGATTGGTCAAACTATCCCTATAGATTAGATCTTCTAGTTGCTTGGTTCTCAGGCTTACAGTTGCTTCGAGCTGCTGATTAAAACTAGCTAGTTGGCAATACTGGTCATAAACTCGCACCATTGAACGCAGGCGGGCCTTAAGCTCCAAAGAATTTACCGGCTTGCTGATAAAGTCATCTGCTCCAGCCGCAATGCAATCAGATAGGTCTTTTTTGGTATTGAGCGCAGTTACCACGATAATTGGAATTGATTTCCACTTTGGTATCTGTTTAATCAGCCGACAGACTTCAATGCCATTTAGGTCTGGCATCATAATGTCCAGTAAGATCACACTCGGGTTGAACACTCCCAGGCCATCAATTGCTTCCCTACCACTAGCGGCATATTGTAATTGATAAGCTTCATCGTTTAAGAGCGCCTCAATCACATCAAAGTTGTCGGGTTCATCATCAATAACTAAAATCGAATTCATAATTTTATCAAGGTCAAGTTTTATCAGGCAGCGATCAAGAAGTCATGGTGATGATTTTGGGGTTCAGGGGTTTCCAAAAAGCCTGTCTTCCAGATCAGCACCTTTTATCAGTGGCGATCGCAGCGAAAAAATCCTTGGTACGGGGAACTTCTTGACCGATCAAGTCTAGCAGCACCGCCAAATCATCACTGTTTGCACCCTTCTTGCCCGCTACTTCCATTTGGTAGCAGAGATCAGATAGTTTATTTGCGCCCAGAGCCGCCGCTGTCCCTTTGAGGGTATGAGCAGCGTAATGAATGTTAGGCAAATCTTGACCATGAACTGCAGTGTTCAATAATTCAATTAAATGGGGCAGTTCTTGATTGACAAAAAGATTGATCATGCGTGCCGGCAACTGAGGGGAAAAGTCAGCTAACTGGGCTAGGATTTGAGGGTCAAAATCAGGGATTTCTTCACTAGATGGTAGTTTACAGGCTGGGTGCTGCTCACTCCAAAGTTGGATAGTCTTTTGCAAGCTCTCAAAAAATAAGGGCTTAGTGATATAGTCATCCATCCCTGCCTCTAGGCACATTTCCCGATCGCCCTGCATCGCGCTGGCTGTCATGGCAATCAGGGTAGGTCGAGCCTTGCCAAAGAACTCTGGCCAGTGGTGATCAATATAGGTGGCAGTTTCTAAACCATTCAAGCGCGGCATCTGCACATCTAGGAAAACTAGGGAGTAGTAGTCTTGGCGCAAAGCCTCTAGCACCTCGATGCCATCAGGCACAATTTTGGGGGCATATCCCAGCTTAGTGAGCATAGCCTGGACTAGTTCTTGGTTGATCACATTATCTTCTGCCACCAGAATATTTTGCGGGTATTGGGCAGCAAAACTATCGATCAATCTTAAGGAAACTGCAGTTGAGGGCACAAGGCTTACAGGCAGGTCATGGGTAGCGGATTCAGTAATTGTGAGCGGTAGACTAAAGCTAAAGGTAGAGCCTACCCCCGCCGTACTCTCTGCCCAGATTTTCCCGCCCATCATCTCCACTAACTTTTGGCAGATAGCCAGGCCTAAGCCAGTGCCACCATATTTGCGAGCGGTAGCGATCGAGGCTTGAGTAAAGGGCTGAAATAGCTTTTGCAGTTGCTCAGGGGTAAGCCCAATACCAGTATCTGTAACTGAAAATAGACCTTCTCCAGTCTCTACTCTATAGTCAACGGCAACTGTCACTCGACCTTGGGGCGTGAACTTGACCGCATTGTTCACTAGGTTGAGCAAGATCTGGCGCAGGCGAATTTGATCTCCCAAAATAAATCTGGGGCAGGTTTCTGGCAACTGGTAATCCAGTTGGATTCCCTGGGCTTTGGCTTTGGGAGAGAGTAGATTACAGGTGTCAATCACGATTCTGTGAAGGTCAATCCCTAAATGTTCTAGCACTAACTTGCCCGATTCTAATTTAGAGAAATCCAGAATGTCATTAATCACAGTTAGGAGAATCTCGCCGCTAGTCTGAATAGTTTGCAGAAAGCGCTGCTGCTCGGCGGAAAGCGTTGTGGTTGCTAGCATTTGGGTCATGCCTAACACTCCATTAATGGGCGTACGGATTTCATGGCTCATCATCGCTAGGAAATCTGATTTTACTCTTAAAGCCTGCTCTAGCTCCTGTTGCCGTTGCTTTTGATCGGTGACATCGCGAAATCGCCAAACGAATCCCCAAAATTTGCCAGTAGGAGCGGTTACAGGACTACTAAAGTACTCAAAGGTAGATCCGTGGGCAGTTATTTCTCCTTGGGCAATGCCATCAGGGAAGTCATAGGTAGATTCTAAAATATTGGTCAACTGTTCGGAGAAATTAGCTTCCTGCAAAAGCGGGTAGAGGGGTAAGTCGGTTTCATACCCATTAAAGGAACTGGAATCACTGCCCCACATCTGCCAAAACTGCTGGTTGTAGGCTACTAGTCTGCCTTGTTCATCCGCAGCTACTACTCCTTCTAAGCTAGCCTCTAGCTGAGCATGGATTAGGGCATTAGCCCGATCTAGGCGATCATACTGCTCCTTTGCCCGTAGCATCGCTCGTACCCTGGCACGGAATTCTAGGGAATTCAGCGGTTTACTGATAAAATCATTGGCACCAGCTTCGAGCGATCGCGCTAAATCAGTTTTGCTAGTTAGGGCGGTGACCATGATCACAGGAATATGACCCCAAACCGAGGATGACTTAATTTCGGCACAGAGGGCAATTCCATCCTTACCTGGTAGCATTACGTCTAGTAGGAGCAAATCATAATTAGTTAGGCTGAGGGCATCAACTGCCTCTTGGGCATTGGCTGCATAGTATAGTTCTACTCCTTCATGCTCAAGAATTGCTTCAATCACATCGAAGTTATCTGGCTCATCATCTACAATTAAAACTTTGAAGAGAGACTTCATGATGTTTGACCTTCTGGCTGAATTAAGCTGACTGAAGTAGGCGCTGGATAGTCGAAATTAACTGTTTCATCTTGACTGGCTTGCTTAGGTAAGCATTTGCGCCGGCGGCAATACATCTTTCATTATCCCCTGACATTGCTAAAGCGGTCAAAGCAATGATCGGCAGATGACAGCACAGGGGATCGCGGCGAATTAGCTGCATGGCTTCCAGACCGTCCATTTTCGGCATCTGCACATCCATCAAAATCAGATCAGGCTGTCTGGATTTAGCTAAATGGACTGCTTCTTGTCCGTCCTTGGCTAAAATAATTCTGAATCCTTTCGCCTTAAGATAACTGCTCATGGTGTTGGTATTGGCTTCGTTGTCTTCAGCTAGGAGAATTAGGAAAGATTCCAACGGGGTGACAAATTCAGGTGCAGTAACTTGAGCGAAAGACTGGGAAGGGTGAGTTTGCGGGTCTATGGTGTAGGGAAGGCTAATCATAAAACAGCTACCTACACCTGGTTTACTGGCTAGTCCAACTTCGCCGCCGTGCATTTCTACGATTTTACGCACTAGTGCCAAGCCTAGCCCAGTGCCTGGATATTGACGATTTAGAGCGCTATCGATTTGGACAAAGGGCTGAAATAGTTTATCCATCGCTTCGCTAGTAAGACCAATGCCTGTATCTGTGACGGTGATGTAGAGGAAATTTAACTTCACTTGGTTCGGGTCTTGGATCTCATGGCCTGCTGCTCGATAGTTGGTAACATAACGGATTCCATTTAATTCTTTGGGAATTTTCCAGCGATCGCCTACAGCCAGACTAATTTTTCCACCAGAGGGAGTAAACTTGACTGCATTGGATAAGAGATTAATCAGCACCTGGCGCACTCTTCTTTCATCGATCAATACCTGTGGCATCGAATCAGGAATCATGCTTTCAATCTGGATTTGCTTTTGTAAGGCTTGTTGCCTAATGAAAGCAATGCTGGCAGAGCATAGTGCCTGTAAGTCTGTGGGGGCGAATTCTAGCTGGATTCTGCCCGATTCTATTTTGGCTAGGTCGAGAATGTCGTTGATCAACTCTAAAAGATGGGAGCCGCTCCGCTCAATAGTTTGCAAGGCTTTAGCCTGCTCTTGATTAATTGCGCCAAAAACCCCTTCTTGCAGTCCTTCAGCCATGCCCAAAATGGCATTGAGTGGGGTGCGGAGTTCATGGCTCATATTTGCCAAAAACTCATCTTTGTGACGGGTAGTTTGGGCTAGCTCATGGTTGGAATTCGCTAATTGTTGATTGATGGTGGTGAGTTGTTGTTGGATGTCGATTTTCTGTCTCAGTTCTTCTTGGAGTTGCTCAAATAGAACACCCTGTTGAATCGCGATCGCTAATTGATTGGCAAGTTGTTGAGCTAGGTCTATTTCAGTAGCTTGCCAGTGGCGAGGATTACTACATTGGTGAATACATAGTAGTCCCCATAACACATCACCGCAGATCAAGGGCATTACCAGGTTGGCCTTGACTTGGATTAAGGCTAAGACGTTGGTATGACACTGTTCCAGCCGATAAATATCATCCATGGCAGCATAACGTCCCTTGAGATATAGGGGCGCGTATTTTTCACCAAAGCAATGGTCATGAATGCGAATGGTAAGAGCGGAAGGAAATCCTGCCACCACTGATTCGGCTACAAATTTGCCGCTGTCTTGACCTGAGTTGGGTTCAAACTGAAAGATGCCCACGCGATCAGCTTTGAGAAATTGGCGGACTTCTTGACAGGCGGTATCAAAAACAGTCTGAAGGTCAAGAGATTTACGGATACGCAGGGAGATTTCTTTGATTAGGGTGGCTCTTTCGGCTCTTTGGGCGTTTTCTGCTTCTGCCTTCAGCCGTTCAGTAATATCTCGCGCTACCGCAAAGACTAAATCATCACTCAAGACTGCGCGCCATTCTAACCACAGATCAGAACCATTACGGCAGATGTAGCGATTACTAAAACTCGGTAATGCTTTGCCAAGCATTAGCTGGGAAGTGGCTGCCACGGTTCTGGCGCGATCGTCAGGATGAATTAGATCGATCAGGTTTTTACCTTCTAGCTCAGCTAACTTATAGCCTAGTAAGTTTTCCCATTGCTCATTCAGTCGCAGAATCTGACCGTCGGGAGTGCCAATGTACATTAGGTCTAAAGATAAAGAAAAGAATCGATCAAGCTCACTAGTCTTTTGCTGGAGCGCCAGTTCAGCCATCCGCCGCTTGGTAATGTCTAGGCGCACAACTAGAAATTTTTCTGGGGTGTTGTAGTTGTCAAGCAGTGGCACGATCGTAGCCATTTCCCAGTAAAGTTGACCATTTTTAGCCCGATTACAGATTTCCCCTTGCCAAATATTCCCTTTTTTAATCGTGTCGTAGAGGATCTCGTAGAACTCAGGAGTGTGAATACCCGATTTAACCAGGCGATGATTGCTGCCAATTAGTTCGGCGCGGGAGAAACCAGAAATTTCACACATTCGATCATTAACATAGATGATCTTGCCATCGCGATCAGTCATGGCTACGGTTCCACCTCGCTCCAAGGCAATTTTGAAGGCGGTTAGTTCTTGAATTAGAGATTGTTTGGCAACTTCTGCTAACTTGCGATCGGTGATGTCAAGAATTGTACCTACAAGTTGAATCCTATTATGCTGATTGAATACAGGCTCTGCTTGAATTAGCAGATACCCAATAGATTGGTGATCGCGGTAGAAGCGGCATTCACAAGCTCCTGGAGCGACTGATGCAGTTACCCTTTGGACTAACTCCTCAAAGCAGGGATGATCCTGGGGGTGGAGCATCTCTAAAAACTGCTGGTAGGTTGGAGAATTTGACTGAGGAGCGTGGTTAAGGATGCGCAATAATTCTTCCGAACATAGTAATTCCCAGGTGTCAGGGTTAAATTCCCAGCTTCCCATTTTAGCGATTTTTTGGGCGGTTTTGAGGTGAGTTGTAGTTTTGCGAAGTTCTGCTTCTATTTGCTTTTGGCTAGTAAGATCTAAAACTGTACCTACGAGTTGAACTACCCTGTGATCTCGATCGCGCAGAGGTTCACCCCTAGCCAAAAAATAACCAATAGTGCGATCGCGTCGATAAAAACGACATTCGATTTCGTAGGGCTGACCATGGTTAATCGCTGCACTTACACATTCTAAGTGATGGTTTCGATCTTCAACCAAAATTAGCTGTTGTAACTCAGCCAAGGTGGGGGTTCCCAACTGCGGATCACGCGCAAAGATCTGAAATACTTCGGGTGACCATTTCACTTTTTGAGTGATGACATCGAACTCCCAAATCCCCAACCTACTTAAGCGCTGAGCCGTCTGCAAATATAGCATGGCCTTATTCAGTTTAATTTCTGTCTGTTTGAGATTAGTAATATCGGTAACAGAGCCGAGTGAACCAATTAATTCCCCAGATTTATTGTGAATTGGCAAGGTGGAAATCAGTAGATGCACTGTACTGCGATCTCCAGCTTGAAGGGTAATTTCTGATTGATCTTTTGTGCCAGCTTTCCATTTTTCCAGGTGACTTGCGACTGATTCTCGGTCAGGCTCAGCAATAAAATCAAACAAAGCAGATCTGAGCATTTCTGAGGCTGTCATGGCCAAGAGATTGGCGAATACTTGATTGCAGAATAAAGTTTTCCCATCTCCATCAATTATCCAAATTCCTTTGATCCCAAGCTCAAAAATCAACAGCGGTGATGCCCAACAGTCACAGTGATCCAATTGTTGTTTAATCAGCTCTGTGAGCGGCTGGTAGCGGATGCGGAGGCAGGTTTCGATATAGTCCCGATAATCCCTCAAAATTTCGGCTCGCAATCTACAAGGCTCAGGGTTTGGCTCTAGAGGCTCAAGTGACTGATAGATTTGGTTGCGGCGATCGCGATCCCATTGGGTCAGTTGTGCTAGCAAAAGAGGGTTAATGGGAGTAATTAAATTGAGTAGATTTGATAACTGCCAGTGCAGGGGAACATGCTGGAATAGCTGGTCTAGCTTGGGAATGCTAGTCTGACCAGTGCAGTCGAGTAGCACTACCCCTTGACCAATCAAGACGGTAATTGGGCTTAGGGTTGCTTCCGGCAGAGATAGCAGTTCCTGGAGTTGAATAGTTAGTTTCAAAGTCGGTCCCTCATTTTGCCAAGCCACAGTTAATTATAATCTTTTTACACAGTTAGAACGTAGGCAAACCTAATCTAGAGCCCTGGATCTTAAGTTGGTCTCTCACGCCTTTTCCCGACACTTCCCCAACCAGACTGCCTAAGTCTTGGCCATCTCTATGCTAGTATGGTAGCTGCTGATTATCCAAATCAGGAGAGGTGGCAGAGTGGTTGAATGCGCCTGACTCGAAATCAGGTAAGGTGTAACAGCCTTCGGGGGTTCAAATCCCCCCCTCTCCGTAGACAAGAGTGTGAAAAATTGGGTATGGCCTGTACAGCGTAAGAACTTTGACTACAAAGGTCAACGTTTTTTTGTAGGAAACTGGACAAAATATTATTAAAAGTTTGTGAATATTCTCAGCCTTAAACCTGGAAAAAGTTACCTGCTTGGGTCTGATTACCCTAGAATTTAGGAAGGATTCTAAGCAAATTTTAGAACATCACAGCCATAGAGAGCCCTGATTCTGAGCTCCAAAAAATCAATTTAAGGTTAGATTTAATTGGGACGTGAGGCTATGCCCCACCTGGTCTCCATAATTAAAAGACTACTCAACCCTAACTAATCCATGTCATTTACTCGCCGTCGTCTCCTCCAAAACTCTCTACTATTTAGCTTGGCTGCTTGTACTAGCCAGATTGGTACAGGAAAATCCAAAATCTCCTTTTGGACAATGCAGCTTAAGCCTGATTTTGAGCAGTATATGACCGATTTGATCAATCAATTCCAAGTCCAAAATCCTGGCAGTGAGATTGAATGGACAGATGTGCCTTGGAGTGAAATGGAGAATAAGATTTTGACCGCGATCGCTGCCCAAACCGCCCCAGATTTGGTCAATCTCAATCCTCAATTCGCTAGTAAACTTGCTAGTAAAAAAGTATTTGTCGATTTAAATCAGCAGCTTGATCAACCAACCAAGGATTTGTACTTTCCTAATATTTGGCAAGCGAATCAGTTGGCAACCCTAGCCTTTGGCTTGCCCTGGTATGTGACTACGGATGTGAATATCTATAATCGCCAGATTTTTACTGCTGCTGGTCTAGATCCCCAAAGACCACCGAAAACCTACAGAGAACTCACCCAGGTTGCCCAGCAGATTAAGGCTAAGACCAGCAAGTATGCCTTTATGCTCAGTATGGATGGTAGCCAGGTTTTGGAATCGATGGTGCAAATGGGAATGCCACTTCTAAATGGAGCAGGACAGGCAGCCTTCAATAGTGATCAGGGCCGATTCGCTTGGCAATATTGGGTAGATCTGTATCAACGCAAGTTAATTCCCCCTGGGACGCTCACCGATGGTCACCGTAAAGCTCTAGAACTCTACCAGGCGGGGGAGTTGGCTATGCTCCTGACTGGCCCGCAATTTCTCAAGCAAGTGGGTGAAAATGCCCCAGAAATTGCCAAGGTATCCGATGTTTCGGCACAAATTGTTGGAGCGAATCGCCAAAAAAGTGCAGCAGTGATGAATGTAGCCTTACCTAGGGGTGGTAAAAATCTGGAATTAGCCCTCAAGTTTGCTCTATTCCTGACTAATGATCAAAATCAATTGAACTTTGCCAAGCTAGGGAACATTCTGCCTTCGACTAAACAGGCAGCTACTGATGCTTATTTTACTAATTTGACTGATAAGAAGGCGATCGCCGCTAAAGCCAGGATTATTAGTGCTAGCCAGTTAGCTGATGCCCAGGTACTGATTCCCCCTAGCTTGAATCTTGATCAACTGCGACAAATCATCTATCAAGAACTCCAATTAGCCATGCTCGGCAAAAAATCCGTAGCGATCGCCCTTGAGAATGCTGCCGAAAAATGGAATCAATCTAGCTAAATTCCCATCGATATTCAGTTAAATTCACTTTGCCCTGGGCATCAAATCTAATTCCTTCTGCGGTCAAAAGTTGGCGTTGCAGGTGATCGGCTCCCTGTCGGCGGGGTGAATAGGAAATCTCTCCTTTAGCATTAATTACCCGATGCCAGGGAATCTCTAACTCCCCAGGGTCAAGGCGAAATAGAGCATAGCCCACTAGTCTGGCTTTACCGAATAAACCGCAGAGGTCGGCAATCTGCCCATAGGTAGCTACTTTCCCTTTGGGAATTTGACTCACCAGGGCATAAATTGTCTGGTAGCTTTTCACCCCTTCACCCCAGCCGTGAAATCAGTGGGAATAATGTACTTCTGGGCAAATATGAATAGAATTAGAATTGGCAAGATGGAAACAATGGCGCCAGCACAAATTAAGCGCCAGTCTTCAGAGAAGGCACTGGTTAAACTTACAACTCCCAGGGGTAAGGTAAACAAACTAGGGCGATCAACCATAATCAATGGCCACAGGAAATCGCCCCACATCCCCACAAAGGTAAAAATTGCTAGGGTGGTTAGTGCTGGTCTCACTCCAGGAATCATCACATGCCACCAGATGCCTAGGGGATGGCAACCATCTAAGGTCGCAGCTTCTTCTAGTTCCTTGGGAATGGCTAAAAAAGCTTGCCGCAGTAGAAATATTCCAAACGCTGAAGCCCCATAGGGCAGAATTAGCCCTGCGTAGGTATTACGGAGATTGAGCTTCACTGCCAGGATATATAGAGGTACTAAGGTGATTTGGAATGGAATGATCGTAGTGGCAATCACTAGCCAAAAGATTAATTTTCTACCTTTAAATGCGATGCGGGCCAGAGGGAAGGCAGCTAAAGCACAAAAGAGTAGATTCAAAACTACGGCGATCGCTGCTACTAAGGTGCTATTCCAAACATAGAGATAGAAAGGATGAGATTGCCATACCCGCCCAAAATTTTGCCAAGTAGGTTGAGATGGGAATAACTGGGGTGGAAAGCTAAACAGATTCTCATTGCTAGATTTAAATGCGGTAGACAGCATCCATAGCAACGGAAACACCATCACGATTGCGATCGCACTAGACAAAATATAATGCCAAAAAGTTCTGGGGCTGAGTTTAAACCATTCCATTGCTGACCTAATCAATTTTTGGGGAGGGGGAACTAGCCCCCACTCAAACTTCAAGTTATCTTTATCTCTGCTGATCGAGCGAGATCTTAACTGGCTGCACTTGCCAAATATCCCGACAATACTCGGCAATAGTGCGATCGCTAGAGAATTTACCTGAACGAGCTACATTGAGAATGGTCATCTTTGTCCAATGGTGTTGATCCCGATAGGCATGACTTACCTTTACTTGACAATCGCGATAGGATTGGAAGTCAGCAAACAGCATATAGGTATCATGGTACATCAGCGAGTCCAACAGGGGCTTAAATAGCTCAGTATTACCACTGGAGAAATGTCCGGAAGCAATTCGCTCTAGCACTTCTGCTAATTCAGCGCTGATATATTCAGCAGGGTTATAGCCCTGGGCTTTTTTGGCATAGACTTCTTCCGTAGTCAGTCCAAACAAGAAGAAATTATCTTCGCCCACCTCTTCGCGAATCTCAATGTTCGCTCCATCCAAAGTGCCAATCGTGCAAGCGCCATTCATGGTGAACTTCATGTTGCCGGTGCCAGAAGCTTCTTTCCCTGCGGTCGAAATCTGCTCCGAAAGATCAGCAGCAGGATAGATCACTTGTCCTTGGGAAGCGCTAAAGTTGGGCAAGAAGACTACCTTCAGTCTGCCTCTAACGCTAGGATCGCGATTCACCACATTTGCCACTGAATTGATTAACTTAATAATCAACTTCGCCATGAAATAGCCAGGAGCCGCTTTGCCGCCAAAGATAAAGGTGCGCGGTACCACTTCCATATCTGGATTCTTCTTGATGTGGTTATAGAGTGCAATCACCTGCATAATTGCCAAATGCTGCCGTTTATACTCATGGATGCGCTTTACCTGAATATCAAACAGAGAATCAGGATTTACTTCAATGCCAGTGCGTTCCAGAATGTATTGGGCAAGATCCTGTTTATTCGCTCGTTTAATCTGCCGCCAGCGATCGCAAAAATCCTGATCACCAATATACTGCTCTAGCTGGCGCAAGTCCTCCATATGAGTCAGCCAACCCTTGCCAATCTTTTCGCTGATCAAAGCACAGAGGCGGGGATTGCTCAACAACATCCAGCGGCGGGGAGTCACCCCATTGGTCTTGTTATTAAATTTTTCAGGGAATAGCTGATAGAAGTCGCGCAACACATCTTTTTTCAGTAAATCCGTATGTAAAGCCGCTACGCCATTAATCGCATGGCTGCCCACACAGGCGAGATGTGCCATACGCACCTGATTTTCTGCTCCTTCCTCAATTAGAGACAACCGCTCTAATAGTCCTGCATTCCCAGGATACCAAGTTTGCACATCTTCCAAGAACCGATGATTGATTTCGTAGATAATCTGCAGATGGCGGGGCAGAAGACTACCAAATAGATGCACTCCCCACTTCTCTAGGGCCTCAGGCATCAGGGTGTGGTTGGTGTAGGCCAAGGTCTTTTGGGTAATTCGCCAAGCCACATTCCAATCTAGCTCATGTTCATCCACCAATAGACGCATAAGTTCGGCAATGCTAATTGCTGGATGGGTATCGTTGAGTTGAATTGCCGCATGTTCGCACAGATTGGTTAAAGAGGGATTAATTGATAAATGACGGCGAATAATATCTTGCAAGGAACAGGAAACAAAGAAGAACTGCTGCTCTAAGCGAAGCTGGCGACCCTGGGGCGTATTGTCATTGGGATAGAGAACTTTAGAAATAGTCTCAGAGCGCATTTTGCTAGATACCGCACCATCATAATCGCCAGCATTAAAAGCTTGGAAGTTAAAATCTTCCCCTGCTTCAGACTTCCAAAGTCTCAAAGTATTGACTGTATTGGTGTCATAGCCAGGCACGGGCGTATCATGGGGAATGCCGATCACGGTTTGGGCAGGAATCCAACGGATGTGATCTCTACCCTTGTCATCGTGGTAGACCTCTGTGTAGCCGCCAAATTTGACCTCGACTGTGGCATCGTAGCGCACGATCTCCCAAGGATTACCACCCCTGAGCCATTTGTCAGGAATCTCTACCTGCCAGCCATCTTGAATGGATTGATTGAAAATGCCAAACTCGTAGCGAATACCGTACCCCATGGAAGGGATTTCCAGGGTAGCCAGGGAATCCAAAAAGCAGGCTGCTAAGCGTCCTAGGCCGCCATTACCCAGGCCTGGATCGGGTTCCTGTTCCAGGAGATGCTTAAGATCTAAACCTGCGGCTTTGACTGCGTCGCTCACTTGGTCATAGACTTCCAGGTTGATCAGGCTGTTGCCTAGGTGTCTGCCCATCAAGAATTCAGCCGACAGATAGTACACATACTTGGCATTCTGCTCGGTGTAGGTTTTCAGGGTTTTGAGCCAGCGCTGCAATAGGCGATCGCGCATGGTATAGGCCAGCGCCATATAAAAGTCATTATTGGAGGCGATCGCGTTGTATTTGCCCTGAATATAGAAGAGATTATCCTCAAAGGCACGTTTTAGGGTCTCTACACTCAAGCCCGTGCGATCGTCTTCGATCACGATTGGGCAGTTAGGATCAATAGTCTGGGTTTGGATCATAGCTAGATCTTTCCTCTAGGTGATAGATATGCAGGCAGTCTGGTCTATTATGCTGGGACTTTCGCCAAGGATGCAGTTTGGTTAAGCTTAACTAAAGATCAGGAGCTAGGATCGCTGATAATCGCCCGCACGCCTTCTAGGGTGGCAGGAATAGTACGAGGATCCATAAACATCACTTTGCTACCCTGACCACGCCCAATTTCCGCTCCCATGTCAAAATAGTTAATTGCCAATAAAACTTCTAGGGCTTTTTGACCAGTTTCGCCCTCGGCAATTTTGGCAGCAATAATTTCGGCAGAGCGAGCGATTCCTTGGGCTTTGAGAATCTGTTGCTGTTGATCGGCTTCAGCCTTGAGAATAGTGGATTTTTTCTGGGCCTCAGCAGCTAGGAGTAAAGCATCAGCTTGACCTTTAGCCTTGTTAATTGCCGCTTCCCGTTCTCCTTCTGAACTTAAGATTGCTGCTCTTTTTTTGCGCTCGGCAGTCATTTGTAATTCCATTGCTTCCATTACCGCTTTGGCAGGGATAATGTCCCGCAGTTCTACGCGGGTGACTTTTACGCCCCAAGGATCGGTAGATTCGTCTAGATCTCTTAGTAACAGTTCATTAATACGGTTGCGAGCGGTAAAGGTTTCATCTAGTTCCAGGTTGCCTAGCTCTGCTCGGATTTGAGTTAGTACCACATTAACCATGGCTTCCTGTAAACTTTGAACCCGATAGAAGGCTTTTTCCATGTCCACAATCCGCCAATAGACTACCGCATCGGCAGTAATCGGCACATTGTCGCGGGTGATACATTGCTGGGGGGGAATGTCTAGCACTTGTTCCTTGAGTGAACCACGGTAAGCGATCGTGTCCATAATTGGGATGATGAAATTTGGCCCTGGCGCTAGTTTGCGATTAAATTTGCCAAAGGTGGCAACCA
>JANRLH010000055.1:0-27539 GCA_033762795.1 Pseudanabaenaceae cyanobacterium bins.68 | reverse complement strand
GGGTACTAGTACCAACTACGGCGCAGGCGGCCTATCAGCAGGCGCAGTACTGTGCTTGGAATATCTGGGCCAGGATTCATGGTCAACCCCTTACCCCTTTTGTCTACTTGCCTTTGGGTGAGTTTATCAGCCTGGGGATTGGTGATGCCACCATGACTACCCTAGGCAATATTTCTTTCCATGGTTCGGCAGTGAATTGGTTGCGGCGGGGGGCTTACCTATTGCGGATGCCCACCCTCAAGCATCAACTCCAGGTGGGCTGGGATTGGCTTAGTTCCCTAAAACCGAATTAATACTCGCCCAACTTGATTACGGCGCGCCACGGTCAAAATCAACTGACCTTGGGATTGGTCTAGGGCTTGACTGAGTTGTTGGATACCCCGCAGGCGAGTACCATTGGCTGCTAGCAAGCGATCGCCTGGACGTAGACCCGCACTACTGGCGAGAGAATTTGCCTCTACCTGTTGAATTACTAGGGTATCGCTGTCTACTACCACGCCGAGTTTGGGTGTACTAGGTTGGTTGGCGATCGCTCCTCCTGGGGCAAAACTTCGGGCAATAAACTGTTGAGCTGCCTGGGCGCTGGTGGCAAAGCCAATGCCAGTATTACCGCGACCATCAGGAGCCAAGATGGCCTTATTCACCCCGATCAGTTCGGCGCGGGAGTTGAGCAAAGGCCCGCCTGAGTTGCCAGGATTGAGGGCAGCATCCGTTTGAATATCGCCATTGGCGGCAATCCGACTGATGATGCCACGGGTGAGGGTGCCAGATAGACCAAAGGGGCTACCGATCGCGAATACCTGTCTACCTACTTGAATACTGCTGGGGTTAGCAAATTTGAGACTGGGCAAGCGATCGCTGGTTTGCAGCTTAATCAACGCCAGATCATTTAAGCGATCAAAGCTCAATACCTGTCCTTGGTATTGTTTACCAGTGCTGGTGACCACGGTCACAAATCTGCCCGCATTCCGAATCACGTGATTATTGGTCAGTACCAAGCCATCGGGGCGAATAATTGTGCCAGAGCCAGTACCATTAGGCAGTTTGATCGTCACTACTGCGGGGCTAGCAAGACCATAGACATCCACCGTAATCTGTTCATCACTGCGTCGATCTGCCAAGGTGGTTTGGGTAATTGCTGGGCTAGCCAAGCTCGTGATCATCAAGCTCGAAGCTAATCCTGCCATCAGACCAGTTTGCAAGAATTTCATATTTGTTCTATTCAAGCTGTGTAGTTGCTTAGACCTAGATCAAGCCCAGAAAGTTCTGGCATATTTTCTAGCCCCACCATTCGATCTAGCTGGTGCCATACTGCTGACAGCAGACGATCTAGACCTTCCCGTGTAGCTGAGGAAATCATCAGGGGAGTAATGCCTAGGGCTGCGTGAAATTCAGCCGCGATCGCTTCAGCCTGATCTGGAGTAACTGCATCTATCTTACTTAAAATCAAGATCTGGGGTTTTTGCTCCAAGCCCTGACCGTAGGCGGCCAGCTCTGCTTGAATCACCTGATAATCGGCTAGGGGCTGCTCGCTGGTCAAATCCACTAAATGCAACAGCAGGCGGGTGCGCTGAATATGACGCAAAAATTCATGACCTAGGCCAATACCGGCATGGGCACCCTCAATCAGCCCTGGAATATCGGCAAATACTACCCCATCTCCATCGGGCTTAGAGACTACCCCCAGGTTCGGCACCAGGGTAGTAAAAGGGTAATCGGCAATTTTGGGACGAGCAGCCGATACCACCGAAATCAGGGTGGATTTGCCCGCATTGGGTAAGCCAATTATCCCCACCTCAGCTAAAAGACGGAGCTCTAACCGCAGGCTGAATTCTTCACCCACCAACCCAGGCAGGGCATACTCTGGGGCGCGATTGCTATTGCTGAGGAAGAATTTATTGCCTAGTCCCCCCTTGCCGCCCTTGGCAACTAGCAAAGTTTGACCTGGCTCTACTAGATCGCCGATTACTTGATTGGTTTCGAGATTAATGATCACCGTGCCACAAGGCACTTTCACCACGCGATCGCTACCTTGAGCACCAGTCATATTGCTGGGCCCGCCCCGCTTGCCGTCTTCCGCCTTAAATATGCGTTCAAAGCTAAAATCTAGCAGGGTTTGCAGATCGGTTACCGCCTCAAAGATGACCGAGCCGCCATTGCCACCATTGCCACCTGCTGGGCCACCCGCCGGCACATATTTCTCCCGCCGAAAGGCCACAATGCCATCGCCGCCCTTGCCAGCTTTGACTATAATATCTGCGCGATCAATAAATTGCATGGTTAGTATGGGGAATTTCAATAGTAGGACTTAGGCAAATGTGATCTAAAACCCTGGCTCTAAGTGGGGCGTGGGGCTATGACCCACTTGAGGGCTCTAACTCCTTTTGCAAACTTCAATAGCTCCTGGGTGAGAAGTAGTCTAATTCTCCCATTTAAAACCTAAGCCTATTTAACAGCTAAAAACCTTGCTTAGATCTAGCATAGTTAGCTATGATATTAGACCTGTGTCTATAAAACAAATCCATGGCAAAAAAAAGTATGATTGAGCGGGAAAAAAACCGCGCTGCCCTTGCTGACAAGTATGCGGCGAAGCTAGAAGCGCTCAAGGTGCAGTTCGCTGATCCTAGTTTATCTCAGCAGGAAAAGCTCAAAATTCATCGCCAAATTCAGCAAATCCCCCGCAATGCCCATGTCACCCGCCAACGCAATCGCTGCTGGCTCACTGGCAAGCCCAGGGGCTACTACCGTGATTTTGGTCTATGCCGCAATATGCTCAGAGAAATGGCTCACAAGGGGCTGCTGCCTGGTCTGGTCAAATCTAGCTGGTAATGGCTACAGTATTAGCGATCGAGACTAGTTGTGATGAAACTGCGGTGGCAGTGGTTTCTGATCGCCAGATTTTGAGCAATCTAGTGGCATCTCAAATGGAGATTCACGCGGCATGGGGTGGCGTAGTACCTGAAGTGGCAGCTAGACAGCACGTGGAAGTGATTAATCAAGCGATCGCGGCGGCATTACGAGAAGCCTTTGATATTAACCTTGATCATAATTTTAACCACAACCAGCGCCAAGCTTGGCAAAACCTAGATGGAGTGGCGGTGACTGCTGCCCCAGGTTTAATCGGCGCTTTGCTAGTGGGAGTGACTGCGGCTAAAACCTTAGCCCTCTTGCATGAAAAGCCCTTGATTGGCGTGCATCACCTCGAAGGTCACATCTGCTCTGGTTTTTTAGCCGACCCAGATTTGCAACCACCCTTTTTGTGCTTACTGGTGTCGGGCGGGCACAGCAGTTTGATTCTGGTGCAAGACTATGGCAAATATCAAGTGGTAGGAAAAACTAGAGATGATGCCGCAGGCGAAGCTTTTGATAAGGTAGCGCGTCTGCTAAAGCTGGGTTATCCAGGTGGGCCGGCAATTCAGGCGGCGGCTGAGGGCGGTAATCCTCGGGCTTTTGATCTGCCTCAAGGGAAGATTCATGATGCGCCTTGGGATTTTAGTTTTAGCGGCTTGAAAACCGCAGTGGCAAGGCTAGTCACTAAAAACTTACAGGGACGCGACCAGCTTGATCTCCAGGAAGTAAGGGATATTGCTGCTAGTTTTCAGTTTACGATCGCTCAAACTTTGGCTACTAGAGCAGTTAAATGTGCGATCGCCCATAATTTAGGTACTTTAGTATTGGTCGGTGGCGTAGCAGCCAATTTGGAATTGCGCTCATACCTCCAAACCTTAAACCCCCAAGCTCAACTTAAACTGGTATTTCCGCCCCTCAAACTCTGTACGGATAATGCGGCGATGATTGGCTGTGCGGGGGCGATCCACTTGGAACGGGGGGAAATTTCTAGCCTCAGTCTGGCTAGTCGGGCAAAGCTTGCGATCGAAGATTGTGCCATGTTGTATAGCTAAATATTTTGTGTAGGAGTCTATCAGTTTGTCTAGCCACCCCCTCCAGCGCCTTCTGAAGTATAGTGCGGGCTATCAAAGTTTAATCAATCAAGCGATCGCCTGCTCGGTATTAAATAAAATTTTTGACCTGGCTCCCCCTGGGCTGATTGGCTTAGCAGTGGATGTGGTGGTGCAGAGGCAGGATTCGCTCCTAGGGCGATTGGGTCTGGTGGAAGTGCCCTTGCAACTGACGGTGGTAGCGATCTTGAGCGCGGTGTTGTGGGGGTTAGAGTCCATATTTGAATATGCCTATGCTCGACTATGGCGGAATTTGGCGCAAAATATCCAGCACAATTTACGCCTAGATTGCTACAGCCACCTACAGGAGCTAGAACTGGCGTTTTTTGAGGAGCGCAGCACTGGCGGCTTGATGTCGGTCTTGAGTGATGACATCAACCAATTGGAAAGATTTTTAGATGTGGGTGCCAATGAGGTACTGCAAGTTTTGACTACCGTGGTGGTGATTGGTGGCGTATTCTTTTATCTGTCGCCCCTGCCAGCGGTGTTGGGCATGCTGCCCATGCCCTTTATTCTATGGGGCTCGATTGTGTTTCAGGGCTACCTAGCACCCAAGTATGCCAAGGTGCGCGATCGCGTGGGTATGCTGAATAGCCAGCTTTCTAATAACTTGAGTGGCATCACCACGATCAAGAGTTTTGTCACTGAGGGCTACGAACGCCAACGGATTGAGTATGAAAGTGAGCAGTATCGCCAAAGTAATCGTCAAGCGATCGCCCTGTCGGCGGCCTATGTGCCCTTGATTCGGATTTTAGTATTTTTGGGCTTCATTGGCATTCTGCTGTTGGGAGGTCTAGAAGCCAATGCCGGTCGTCTTTCTGTGGGCAACTACAGTGTGATGGTATTTCTCACCCAACGACTATTGTGGCCCCTGACCAGGTTGGGCGACACCCTCGATCAGTACCAACGGGCGATGGCTTCTACCAATCGAGTAATGGCTCTGCTAGATACCCCCATTGAGATTCGCTCTGGGGAACTAGGCGTAGCCACCGGTCAAGTCAAAGGTGAAATTGAACTTCAGGCGGTCTCCTTTGCCTATCGCGATCGCGCTCCTGCCCTCAAACAACTGAGCCTCAAAATTGCGGCGGGCAAGACTACAGCGATCGTCGGTGCCACTGGTTCAGGCAAAAGCACCCTAGTAAAGCTACTCCTGCGCCTATACGAAATCAATCAAGGTCACATTTACCTGGATGGCACAGATATTCGGGATCTCAAGCTCAGTGACCTGCGCCGTTCCATTGGTTGGGTAAGTCAAGATATTTTTCTGTTCCATGGCACAGTAGCCGAAAACATTGCCTACGGTGCGCCCGATGCCACTGCTCAGCAAATTCAACAGGCAGCTAGCTTGGCCGAAGCCGATCAGTTTATTCAAAGCTTACCCCAAGGCTATGACACGATTGTGGGCGAACGAGGGCAAAAGCTCTCCGGTGGTCAGAGACAAAGAATTGCGATCGCGCGGGCAATCCTCAAGAACCCGCCGATCTTGATCCTGGATGAAGCTACCTCTGCCGTGGATAATGAGACTGAGTTTGCCATTCAAAAATCCCTAGAATCAATCACCCTCAATCGCACTACGATCGCGATCGCTCACCGTCTTTCCACTATTCGTAATGCCCATTGGATCTATGTTCTAGACCAAGGCGAAGTTGCCGAGCAGGGTAAACATGAGCAACTCCTGGCGCAACAGGGTATATATGCTTCCCTCTGGCAGGTGCAAACTGGAGCTAATCTGGTGTGAGTGCAGCACCCCTTCCCCACAGGTCAAGCCAGAGCTAGACCATCCCCAAAACTAGATCTTGAGCGGAGACTACCCTAGTGGCAGCTTGGACTAGGCTGGGGCTAGAATTCAGAACTACACCGATCACATCCCCATTACCCAGTTGAATTAGGGTGTCACTGCCAGTGAGGGTGAAGCTGAGGCTGCTGAAGTTGATCTCACCAGCGATCGCAATTTGATCCCCCTCGCTACCATTAAAATCCAAAATTTGGTCAGCAAGGCTACGATTCTGATTGCCCGATTCGGTTTCTAGGCGGAATACAAATAGGTCTGCACCAGCGCTTCCTCTAAGGAGATCTGTGCCGCGATCGCCAATCAAAATATCATTGCCACCCCCACCAATCAGAGTGTCGTTGCCATCCCCCCCGCGCAGCAGATCATTACCCTCACCCCCATCTAGGAGATCATTATCGAGATTGCCACTGAGCAGGTCATCACCGCTACCACCATTGATTGTGTCGTTACCCTTGCCACCCAAAAGATAGTCATTGCCAGTACCCCCGGTGATTAGATCATTACCGAGGTTGCCATTAGCAATGATCGAGCTATTAGTGCTGCTACCATTGATTTGATCATTGCCGCCCAAGCCTCTGATGCCGCTAGGAGCAAGATTAAGATTAGTCAAGTTATCAGCATTTTCGCTCAGGTCTTGAAAGCCCAGACCCAAGTTACCACTGTTGATCAAGTTTTGGAAGCGGTTGAGTAGGGGCAGATCTCGAATAATATTGGAACTGCGACTGGGAACGATGCCATCTACCACCTTTGCTACCGAAATCCGATCGCCCTGCTGAATCCGATCAACAGTTTCCAGCCCAGCTACAGTGTTGCCAAAGACGGCAAAATTACCATCTAAAAAATTGTTATTTGCCAGGTTGATATAAAACTGCGAAGAAGCCGAGTTGGGTTGATTGGTTCTCGCCCAAGCGATCGTGCCGCGATTGTTCGGCAATACTGGGGCAGCGGTGATCCCAGCGCTAGTAAAGGTCTGCCCAATTACTGGCTGGCTGGCACCCTGGGGTAAAATTTCGAGGGGAATTGTGCGGGTTTGATTGGTAGCAGGATTGATGAATCCACCTGAGCCAAGCTGACTGACTGGAAAATTAGGATCTTTGCTGTTGGGGTCTCCTGCCTGAGCAACAAAGGGTGTAGGAGTGGTAACTACGCGGTGAAAACTAATGCCATCATAGAATTTTCTCTCTACCAAATCGATAAAATTACCAGCCGAAAGCGGGGCATTGTTGCCATCAACTGTAATCCGAATTGGTGCGCCGTTGACTACTAAAACTGCAGTAGCTGTACCAGCTAAAGGTAGTAATTCATCCATAATTTTTATTCTGAAGTTGACTTTACTTTAGACCATTAAGCTTTGCCAGCATAGCAAAATCTTCATATTTTCCGTGTATGCCATGCCTTTTGATTAGCTAGCGATCGCTCTGCCGATAAAAGGCAAAAGTTCTACTTGATCTGCTGCCCCTTCACTAAACACCACCAGGGTAAAAGCATTACCATCAGGCTTTTCAACATAGGCAGCATCATGGCGCACCCTACTCATCCAGCCCGCCTTTGACCACAATCGCGCTCCCTCTGGCAAGCCCTCTCCCAGAAACCCGATCACTTGATTTTCAGGATCAGCCGCTAAATCTTGGGGCTGAAGACTGCGAGCCAACAGACTGTGCATGGCTCGACAACTTGCTAAACCCACAGCCACCCCAGTAATTAGGTGATGGAGTAAATGGGCAGTAGCATCTGTAGTCAAGAGATTGCGATTCTCCAAGTTTGCGCCATAGAATGCTCGTTCTCGTCCATAGGGCCCTTCTGCCCACACCTTTTGGCAAAGATTGATACTGCCGTAGGCTGGCACTCCTAGGCTTTGGTAGTAGCGATTCACAATTTGCCGTTGCTTTTTCCAGGTAGCAAAGGGCGCTTCTGCCAGTTCAGGGCCACTAGTGGTACCTGTGAGCAGATCCACCACCAGGCCAGTAGCATCATTGCCTGAGTTGACAATCATATCTCGTATTGCCCTTTCCGTTTCTGGGGTGGCTTGAATCATCTTGCGCTCTAGCCACTCATGGTAAGCCACTAGAAAAAATAATTTGGCTATGCTAGCAGGATAGGTAAGCTCAGCACCCCGATGGCTGTAGCCTCGCAATGGCTGGCTAAGAAATTCAGGCTGACTGGCAGCGATCGCTAAAACTGACGGCTGATTATAGGTAATTAAAGTCAAGCATATTTGACTAGGACTAACCCCAAAGCGGCGATCAACCTCAGCTAAAATCTGGTTACATGAACGTTGCAATTTTAAATCTGGCTGAAAAAAACTCATCTTTTTCCCATTTTGGTAATTCTCAAGTTAAAATAATGACAGAAAAACAGCTCATATTTACTCCTCACCACGGGTTTCCCAGGACGTTTACAGTTCTGGGATTTTTTTCTGGGATTTTTTTGTCTAGATTTTGGACTAGATTTTTCAGCTTGATAAAGCCATGACGATCGCTAAATCTCTGCAAGTTAAGTTCAATCAGGCTTTGCGCGATCGCAACCTCCTGCCTGCCCATGCCAAAATCTTGATTGCGGTTTCTGGCGGTCAAGACTCCCTCTGCCTGTGGCACCTGATCAGTCAAGCCCAAGCCCAGCGGCAATGGCAAATTGCGATCGCTCATTGTGATCACCGTTGGCGAGCAGATTCGGCTGACTGTGCTGCCCATGTGCGAAGCTTAGCCGAGCGCGCCCAAGTGCCTTATTTTGCCAGGGTAGCAGATCAGCAATTATGCAGTGAAGCCGCCGCCCGTGAATGGCGTTATCGGATGTTGACTGAAATTGCCCAAACCCATCACTTTAATCTAATCACTACTGGTCATACCCGCAGCGATCGCGCCGAAACCCTACTGTATAATCTGATGCGCGGTAGTGGCAGTGATGGACTCCAAGCCCTCGGCTGGCAGAGAACTTTAGCCCCAGATTTAACCTTAGTTAGACCTTTACTAGCAATTAGCAGATCAGAAACTGCTGCCCTCTGTGCTGCTGCCCACCTAGAAATTTGGTCAGACTCCACTAACCAACAACTCCAATATCGCCGCAATCGTATCCGCCACCAATTGATCCCCTATATGGCTACCCATTTTAACCCTCAAGTAGAAATCGCCCTTAGTCAAACGGCAGAACTCTTAGATGAGGATGTACTCTACCTAGAACAGCAAGCCCAAGCCCTCTGGCAGCCAGATCATTTCCCCCGCCTGAATCGGCAAACTCTCCAAGCCCAGCCGATCGCCTTGCAGCGCCGAGCAATTCGCCAATTTTTGCGCCATTACCTACCCCAGGTCAGTATGGGGTATGGACAAGTTGAACGCCTTAGTCGCCTGCTCACTGCCCCCAATCGCAGCAGGTCATCTCCTTTGACATCAGATGCCTGGGCAGAGGTCAACCATCCCTGGATTGAGTTGAAATTGGCGGGCGCTAGTCAATAATTCGTAACTAAAGCCAAGGGCATAAACCCCTAAAATCAAGTTAGAACATAATTTTTGCGAGGTAATAGCCATGAACTCTTTAGGGAATCAATACCGCTTCAGATGCACACTCACCCTGGGGGACATCTATCTCCAGGTGGTAGTTTGGTTAATGGTGATTTTTGCCAGTTTGGCTGCTGCCCTTTCGCTAATGAGCAAACCAATTTATTCCCTTGCCTCGGTGGGTTTGATCGTGGTAGTCTCTTTGCCCTTCTTGCTGTTTGGCTTTGTCACCACCCTGTTTAATCACATTGAAATTACTGCTGTGACTGAAACCGAACCTGGTAGAAGAGGGATTTCTACTGCTACCACTTCGCCTATTAAAGCCTATTAAAGCTATGGGCTAAGCGATCGCTCTCCATAACCTGGAATCTGACTGTGATCTACTTGATCAATCTGCTCAGGATCAAGAAAGCGCTCTGCATATTGCAAGTAAATTCTTTCGCGCACAAACAGATCAAAAATATCTGGGTCAATATGGTGATCTAGTTTCATTCTGCCCATAATCTGAAGGCATTCGGTGATGGTTTTACCTTTTTTGTAGGGACGATCCTTGGCAGTCAAGGCTTCAAAAATATCCGCAATTCCCATAATTCGGGCTTGAATCGACATTTCTGACCGGGTCAAGCCCTTGGGATAGCCCTTGCCATCCATGCGTTCGTGATGTCCGCCCGCAAATTCTGGCACTCGCCGCAATTTGGCAGGATAGGGCAGCGCCTCTAACATTTCTAAGGTGACCACGATATGGTGATTGATGATCTGGCGTTCGGCAGCAGTCAATGTACCTTTAGTAATTTGGAGATTCTCTAGCTCATTACTAGTGATTAGGGGCTGACTAGTGCCCGTGAGATACGATTGCCAAGTGTGAGCCGCAATCTTTGCCACCCGCTGCTGCTGCTGATCTGCCATAAATTCACTGCCAATGTTGCAATGGTGCAGAAACTGTCGATCGCTCTCCCATGCTTGTAATTTGGTCTGATAGCTAGCTTCTAGCTCAGCAATTTGACTGGGCTGACCTGCTTCTAGGGCTTGGAGTTTGGCTTTCAGCAACTCAATTTCAGCATCGCGGTATAGGATTTCAAACCGATGATCGATTAGATCAATGCGGTCATAAATGGTTTCTAACTTGGTAGATTTTTCAATCACATGGACAGGGGTAGTTACCTTGCCGCAGTCATGCAGCATCCCCGCAATTTTGAGTTCGTAGCGATCGTCAGCCGTAAGATTGAAATCGGCGAAAATTCCCTCCGTGCTGTTGCAGGCTGCCTCTGCTAGCATCATGGTCAATTCGGGTACTCGTCGGCAATGGTTGCCTGTATGGGGAGACTTGTCATCGATCGCTTTAGCAATTAATTCAATGAACGACTCAAACAGATGTTTAAACTCGGCAATCAAGCGATAGTTAGTCAAAGCGATCGCCGCTTGAGAAGCCAGAGATTCCGCTAGGCTTTGCGCTGATTCAGTAAAGGCAATTATTTCCCCGCCGTCTGCATTTTTAGCATTAATCAATTGCAGCACGCCAATCAGTTGCTCGTCATAATCCAACATTGGAATAGTTAAGAAAGAGCGGGATCGGTAGCCAGTTTTTTGATCGAAGGCGCGGGTACCACTGAAATCAAAGCCATCTGCCTCATAGGCATCAGCAATATTAATTGTCTGGCAATGTAGAGCGGCATAGGCGGCCACCATGTTATTATTTGGCTGCCCAAAACTGTTATAAAGGCGCAGTGGCTCGAACGGAATCGGTACACCTGTAGTACCTCCCATGGCAATGCCCAAGCGATCATTGATCAAAATTTCAAACTTAAGGCTTTGCTCCTCAGTAGCCAGGTAGAGGGTGCCACCTTCAGCATTCAACAATTCTTTAGCATTGATCAAAATTAACTCAGTTAAGACCTTGACATCTTTTTGGGCAGACAGGGCTTTACCAATTTCGTTAAGTTTGGCGATTTGATTAAAAATTTGTTTGGTTTGCGCAGCCATGGCCTTGATCATATATGCCAGACCCCTATGCTAGCGGTTTTTGGGTAAAGATGGCAAATTGTACTGTCGCCGAAATTTTTCAAACTCCTGGGGTTGAGTCTCTTGCCAAACCACTAAACCAACTAAGCCACCCAATAGCACAATCCCCAGCACTCCGATTAGGTTGGCAAAGGTGCTGTGCCAGTTGGGGTGATCGCGATAGGTAATTGACCTAAAGCCGTGTTTGAGCAATTTTTGACCAAGTTTAAAGTTGGCTTCGGCGCGTCCTAGGCCGCTGGGTGGTTTATGGCTAAA
This sequence comes from Pseudanabaenaceae cyanobacterium bins.68, assembly GCA_033762795.1. GTDB lineage: Bacteria > Cyanobacteriota > Cyanobacteriia > Pseudanabaenales > Pseudanabaenaceae > JANRLH01. Next base: position 16,023 of record JANRLH010000055.1, on the reverse strand, counting down.
TGCCCATTCTCGCGCAGCGATCGCGGTAATGCCACAGAGATAATCTAGTTGCAACTGATTAATCCGCCGAATCAACTGCTGATCATTGGTCACCAGAATAGTCAAGTGTTCAGGGCAGGCTTCAGCTACGCCATAGGCATATTGGGCTGTGATTGTACTCAACCTGGCAGCACGGCTCAGGCTCTGATCCCTAGATACCAGGCTAGGGTGGGTTTTGATCTGGTCAGTAACCTGCCAGGGACTATTGGGTAAATATCGCACAAACTCCAGTGCCGAATTTTGACTGCGGACACTATGCACCGAGACTTGATCAGCGGCTTGATTAATTTCATCCAGGATCAACTGCGGAATCAAGCATTGACCCGATTCAGCGATCGCTTGCCAGAAATGGACATTGGTAGCTAATATTGCCGAGCGATCAAACACAAAAATCTTGGGAATGCGCCCCATTTAATCTACACATCTAAACTAGCGCGACCTCATTATTCTAGGCTACCTAACCCAGCAACCACAGATTAGCGCTATCAATACCAATTGCTATACAAAGATAAAGTAAGTAAAACACCGAAAACTTGAATAAATTTCTCGCCAATTGCTGATCAGTGGGGTTTTGGATTAATAAACAGGCTTTAATCACGAAATTAACCCCACAGACCAAGGCAACTACACCATAGAACGCCCCCATAATTCCTAGGGGGTAGACTAGAAGTAATGACACTGGTAACAACACTAGGGTATAGATCAGAATTTGCCAACTTGTAGCCCGCTCCCCCGCTACCACAGGCAACATCGGTACTCCTACGGCCGCATACTCATCTTGAATCATCAGCGCCAAGGCCCAAAAGTGGGGTGGTGTCCAAATACAGATAATGGCAAATAGCACCCATGCACCCCAGCCCAGATCCCCAGTAACTGCTGCCCAACCCACCAAAGGGGGAATCGCCCCCGCCGCACCACCAATCACAATATTTTGGCTACTAGATCGCTTGAGCCAGATGGTATATATCCCCACATAGGTGGCAATCCCAGCCATCGCCAACAGTGCTGCCAGCAGGTTCGCTCCCCAATATAGCAACCCAAAAGCTGACATCCCCAGACCCATGGCAAAAATACAGGCATCTCGGATACTCACACGACCCGCAGGAATTGGGCGAAAGCGGGTGCGCTCCATGGCTTGATCAATGTCGCGATCGTAAATGCAATTGATTACATTGGCAGACGCTGCCGCCAGAGTGCCGCCCAAAATTGTAACCAGTAATAGCACTGGATCGAGATTGCCCTCCGAGGCTAGCCACATAGAACCAGCAGTGGTTACCAGCAACAGGACGATGATCTTAGGCTTAGTTAATTGGTAATAGCTAACTAGTACATCACTCAGATTTTGATGCTTGGCGGTAACAGGTGGATGATAGATGACCATAGGTTAAACTCGCCGCAGTTGGAAGCTAAGGGTAGTGAATGTGACCATGGATGCCAGTAAGCAAGCGCCAACGATCTGGTGGCACACAGTAATCATCGGGAGCTGTAATTGCAGTCGATAAGTAGTGATTCCTAGACCAATCTGGACTAGTAACAGCAAAACTATAGGGATGCCCAAGGCTGGTTTTTTTTGCCAGGCCAAGTATCCTACTATCAGGCTAAACACAGTCGCCGGAACTACGCCAATAAAGTGATTTTGCAGAACGCCACAGAATGGGGCTGTCTCAGCCAAGCATTGATGTACCGCCCACTGAGAAGAGACCAAGGCTCCCAAAATACTCTGACCATAGATAGCTACGCAGGCTGCTAGCCCAATCCAACCAGACCAAGAATTTTGGGTAGACCAAGCCAAGCCCACATGCAAACCTGGAGCTAAACCTACAGCCATCATCACTAGGCAGCTAAAAAATAACAATCCCGTAGCAAGGTGAGCAGTGACAATATCAAATCTCAGCAGTTCGGTAACTGTTAGTCCTCCCAAGGCTCCTTGTACTAAAACTAGGATCAAGGCAAACCCTGCGCCCCATGGTAACCAGCCAGGTAATTCCTTCCGCCAGCGCCAGCTTGCTCCTACCAGACCCAGGGTGAGCAGACCCATGGAACTGGCCAGCACCCGATGGAACCATTCCAAAAACACCAGCAAGTTCATCTCGGTCAGGGGCACAAGCTGTCCATAGCAAAGGGGCCAATCAGGGCAAGATAAACCTGCATTCATTACCCTGGTAGCGCTGCCGATGCCCATTACACTCAAGGTCGCGATCGCCATCAAAAAGAGGTAGCGGCTGATCCAGGATTGGTGGTAGTTAGCTGGTTGAGTGAGAGAATCTCCTCTGGGAAGAGTTGCCGACATAGATACAAAAATATAAACAATGTGAGCATTTACTCACTGAATCTTAGGAGAAAAATTCTGGATTAGTCTTTGTCTTAATAATTTCTTTCTGTTATGGCTGTGACTCACGCAGGCATGATCTCAAAGCTTAAATCCACCCAATATTAAAGGGAACCCCACCAAGGTTTTTCTTGCCCTTGCTGCTCTGGGAGAGGGCAGATAATTAACGGGCTTGAGAACTCTATTTAGCATAGATAAAACATTCAGGACTTACGCAGCCTAAGTTGGGAACTGTTGTAAAAATGCAGTTTGAGGGCTTTGCTCTCACCCTAGTTAAAGCCAGGGTTTTAGACACCTCTGCGTAAGTCTTAACATTGAGAAAAGTCTTAACACTGTTTAGCCAAAACAAAGGGTTGCACAATGAGGCTATTGAACTTTGGGCTAGAGGCTTGATTGTCCCAAGCATCAATCTGCTCAAGGGTAGGCTGATAAATCCACCGATCCGCTAGCCACTGCTGCACTTGGCTAATGTCATCTTCGGCTAGGGCTAAGCCCACTTCCACCAGGTCAAGGTTGGGGGAGAGCAAAATCACCTTCCCTCTTTTTGCCAGATCAGATAGCCAACCCCATTCTGCTAGGTCAACTAAATCAATGAGGTAACTATGTAGGGTATTATGTTCCATTCAATTCCAGGTATTTGGCTTTTACAGCTTGAATGTCTTGCCACATTAACCATTTGGGGCTGCCTGGTTCACGGGATTGATTACGCAGTAAGTAGGCGGGGTGAAAGATCGGCATTACCCAATACCCTTGCCATTGCTGCCATTGACCCCGAATTTTGGTGATGCCCGTTTGGTCGCCCGTGATTCCTTTAACTGCTGTGGCACCCGTGAGCAGAATAATCTGGGGGTTGACTAGGCGAATTTGTTCAATTAGGTAGGGCTTGCAGGCAGTTGCCTCCGGCTCAGTAGGTACACGATTTTGAGGTGGTCTACATTTAACAATATTGCAGATGTAGACATCTTGCTCAGTTAAGCCCACAGAGGCGAGAATTTTGTCTAGTAGTTGCCCAGACTTACCTACAAATGGCAAGCCTTGGAGATCCTCATCTTGTCCTGGCCCCTCACCAATAATCATGATTTTAGCTGCAGGATTGCCGCGCTCAACTACCACATGGGTGCGAGTAGCGGCGAGGCCGCAGTTTTGGCAACTAAGGGCAGCTTGTTTGAGTTGAGCTAAGCTTTCAAACTGGGTGGGCGGTAAATCAAATAGGCTAATCTGAGGCATAACTATAGCAAGGCTTCTAAACCATAGACCAGTTGTTTGAGTTGGATAATGCGGCGAATGGCAAGGAGTACCCCTGGCATATAGCAGGAGCGATCGCTAGTATCGTGGCGGAGGCTGTAGGTCTCACCTAATGACCCAAAGATGATTTCTTGGTGGGCGACTAAACCAGGTAGACGCACGCTGTGAATACGTAAATTTTGCCCAACTTTGGCTCCTCTAGCCCCAGCTATTTGTTCATGCTCAGTCACCGCAGGCGGGTTAAAACTTTTACCTAGATCGGAGAGCAGGTTGGCAGTTTGGATGGCAGTACCACTAGGAGCATCCGCCTTGCGGTGGTGATGGAGTTCAATAATTTCGGCATATTCATAGTATTGGCAGGCAGCGATCGCTGCTTGTTGGAGTAGCACCATGCCAATCGAAAAGTTAGGCACAATTGCTACACCCATGCTCGCCTTGTCAGCAAAGGTAGCCAGATCTTGAATTTGACCCCCACTCAAGCCAGTAGTGCCTACTACAGGTCTGACCCCGTAAGCGATCGCGGAGCGAATATGGTCATAGACTAGGCTGGGGTGAGTGAAGTCTACCATCACGGCTAGTTGTTGCTCTTGGGCGCCTTGGGCAAGCAAAACCTCCAGATCGCTGGTGATCGGGATTTCTAAGGGACCAGTTCCCACCACTTCGCCGATATCTTCACCGAGGTGTTGACGACCAGTGGCACCAATCAAGACTAGATCCTGTGCCTGAGCGATCGCTTTAATGGTTTCTCTGCCCATTTTGCCAGTGGCGCCTGCCACAATTACGGGAATTGGCATAGAGCTGGTCATGCTTAATTACTTAATTTAGAAGTAAACTACCCTAGCATCTAAACCCTGGCTACGCACGTTACGAGTCAGATTGTCAGCACTGCCGCGATCGGGAAAAGCCTGCAGTTCCACATAGGTACCCCGCTCTGATACTGCCATTCTGGCACTAGGCACAATTCCTCTAGCTTTTTGTAATACGGTATCCAGGGAAGAAGGCACAATTACAAAGTAGCGATTACGGGCGGGAGCAGGAGCAGTTGCCACATTATCGCCCACTCCTGGGGGCAAGGGCTGATTGGCAGGGGGATTAAAGTTATTGGCATTAGCTCCAGGGGCACGCTTAATCTCAATATCACTTTGGCGAAACTCGTTGGTTCTTGGAGTTGCAGGCACTCCTGGCAATGGCACCAGATCTACGCCCACTTCTGGAGTGGAGAGGGGAGGGGTGGGGTCGCCTGGTGAAGGGATTTCAGTGGTGGTAAATCCAGAGTTGTCGAAGGTGATCGGGATATTGGCCGCCAATCTAGAGGCAACTGGGGCAATTTGGGGAGCCAAACCGCTAGTGCGTAGCTGTTCTACTTGTCGTTGGGCTGAAGCTTGATTGTTGTATCTGCCCAACTGAATTACTCTAGTACCAGAATCTAAGCGACCGACAAAGGCATCAGGCACTGCTAATTTTACTTGGGACAAGAGGCTCAAGTCATTGAGGTAGACCAGGTACTGCTGCGCCCCCGAATTGGCGGGATATACGGGGATGTTTTGGGCGTTGCTCTCAAGGTCAGGAGTAAGAAAGCCAGGAGCAAAGGTAATTGGCAAGCTGAGTGCGAGAATTCCTAGGCAATACCCTAATTGATACTCTAAGCGATACTTTGGCATCATAAAAGCATTATAAAGTTAGGTAATAGGTAGAAAGCAAGAGTAACTCATTTCCCTTGCGGTTGACGATTAGACTATATCCACTGCTACCGTGGGAAAGGATTAAGCAAAAATCCCAACACAATCATGTTATTTCTGACATTAGCCATCTTAAGCGCGATCGCTGATTTAAGCAAACTAATTAAACATGACTTGATAGAGGTCAAAGAGTTCCCCTTGGCGGTAGGTCAACACCTTAGCGCCCACGGATTTAAGTAATGCTTGCCAGTCAGACTGAGACTCCAAGAAAATCTCCGTACCTAAATACATTTCCAAGATTGCCCAGTTTTCAGCCAGAGCAGATGCAGGCGCGATCGCATCAAAGATCAATAATCCTCCAGGTTTTAGTACCCTTTTGGCTTCGGTCAAGACCAAGCGCCAATAATCTAGGCTGTAGTAGCAACTAAATCCAGTGGCAATCACCCGCTCAAACATCCCCTGATCATAGTTAAGCTGATGGGCAGCCCCCAACTTCACCCCCTTAAATAATTTAGAGTTTAACTGGGGCGCACGAGAATTTAGCCCATCCCTTGCCACTAGGCTGATTTCCTGCCCATAAAAAAACATTTGCCAGTCCCGCCAAGGATAGATCAGGAAACTAACGCCACAGCCAATATCCAAGCAATGTAGATTCTTGGTGAATTTGCCTAGCTCCCAAAATGGAGAAGTTAGGGCATTTACCAGTTGACGATTCCGCCAATCTTGATAGATCGGCATCTGTTCTACTTCAGGCGGCAAGTTGAGTGGATCATTGCGATATTCGCGATCGTAGCGTAGTCTTACGGCCTCAATCTGAGGCTGCCATTGGTCGTGGGGCAGGTTCAAGGTGATGGCTAAATTGATGAAAGGATGTTTTTATCTTACCGAACCCTACTGCAACAATGACTCCGCTTTCAAAATATAGTTTGCCCAGCGATTGATATTCGGATCACTCTGCCACTGACTGCGACTGACTTTCGCCAACAACAAAGGCACTTCTGCACCATTCCGGCTGCCGATAATCGCGATCTCTACTTCTTGGCGTTGAGGGTTGAGCCCAAAGGCTTGGGTGATCGAACGCCCAGCCAATTCGGCACTGCGATCAATTAGCCCCGTAAAATTATTTTTCTGTTGATCAGAGACAGGCAGTAAAAGCCTAATCGTAGAACCATCTTGAAGCTCAAATATTGATGGCGGTGGAATCAGCTTAGTCTGGGGCTGGGGTAAGGGGGGTGGGGGCAATAGGGGCAGGGGGGCAGGAATGGGGGCGGGGCGTTTGGCAATGGGAGGCAGTACTTTAACTGGAGCCTGGGGCGGAATGTTGGGCTCGACTTCCCTAGGCTGCGATCGCTCAATTATTTGAGCTGTATTCTGGCGATTAGGGCGACTAATCTTTAGGGCTGGCTGAAAAGCTCTGATCCGCCTAAGTGGTGCAACTGGTTGAGGTTGGGGTCTTGCCAGTGCTAGGGGCTGAGGGGGGGTGGGGAGATTTGGGTTGGCGAGTGGGGTGGGGCGAGGTTGTAGTTGAGTCAGGGTCACAAGTGCCAATGGTATCAGGGCAGCGCTTGCCAGAACTGGGGCAATTTGGCGCGATCGCTTAGGAGCCAAGACCGCAGTGGAGGGGATTTGACTAAACTGCTCCAGGGCTAGCTGGAGTTCCTTGAGATTTTGGTAGCGATGCTGAGGATGCTTTTCCAGGCAACGCAGGGTAATCAATTCTAATTCCCTAGGAATATTTAACTGAGGGCTAAAACCTGAAATCGGCTGATGAGCGATCGCCTGCTGCCAAGCTCGCATACCATCTTGGGGTTGATAGGCAGGCTGTCCAGTTAAAATTTCATACAGAATCAAACCACAGCCATAGACATCTCGCCGTTGATCTCTAGGTAGATCAGCTTGCCAATCTTCAGGTGCAGCATACTGCCAATCTAAGTCTGGGAAGGCTAATAGCTGATATCCGCCATAGTCGGCTAGCAGAGGATAGAGATCTCCGATAAACACATTACTGGGCTTGAGATTGTGATGCCAAAACTGTAAAGGTCGAATGATTGAGCCTGACTCCGAGCGCAAGTAAGCGCCTGCATAAAGAGACTGTAAGGACTTGATGATCTCTAGGATTAACCTGGTTGCTGCTATAGGATCGTAGGTGCGCTCAGTCAAGTTAGGAAAATCGCAAAACTCACTGACAATGTAGGGTAATTGGCGATCGCTCCCCAGAACTTCTAAAGGAAAGAAATCAATTCCATAGTCGAATACGCGAAGGACTTTTTTGGTTTGAACACAAGCCACCAATTGCATTTGTCTTAAAAACTGCTCTCCTAGCTCTGGATCACTGGTGCAGTCTAGGTGCAAGATCTTGAAGGCTATGACGCGATCGCCACAACTAGCGCGGTATATGCGACTGAATAAACCATTGCTAACTAGAGCCTCGATCAGGTACTTGCTGTCTACATATCTGCCAATTAATCGATCTGGATTGGCAACAAAATTCAAAGTTGACACAGAGCTTAACCAACTAATCTGCCTAGCCATCCTAGCATCTGCCCCAAACACGGACTGAGGCTTGGGATCTAAGTTTAGAGGTACTAGTTTATAAGTCCCAAAACCTATGCTATGCTAAAAGACCTAACGGGGCTATAGCGCAGTTGGTAGCGCACCTCAATGGCATTGAGGGGGTCAGGGATTCGAGTTCCCTTAGCTCCATTGGCTGGGGAGCCATACTAGATAAGGCTTTTGGGAGTTCCAAGTAACTCTTAAAATCCTGGTTCATTTGCAATAAGCACAAAAAATTAGGCTGTTAAGGGTTGTTTGGGCAAGTAAAATTACCCAAATTTTTACCCAGATGAATAAAGTTTATATCGAAAACCACGGCGGTAGACTGAGGCTGAGATGGCAATACCAGGGCAAGCGATATGGTTTGTCAATTGGAGCTAGGGATAATGCCTCAGGATGGACAAATGCTAATCTCAAAAAGGCTCTGATTGAGAAAGATCTTCAAAATGAAAATTTTGATCCAACTCTTGTAAAGTACAAGCCCCAAACCATCGGCAAGAATCGTACTGAGATCTCTATCCCAGAACTGTTTGAGCGATTCACTGAGCAGTATTTCAAAGATCGGCGTTTGTCTAAACAGCCTTTATCTCAAAGTTCTCTAGAGCGTTATCAACTACTTGGTAAGCATTTAGAGCGATCGCTAACCAAAAAAGTGCGTGGTGAAGCTAAGCCATTAAAAGCTCACGAACTAACTGAGGCGATCGCGTCTAACTTTGTGGCAGTCCAACTCGAACACGCCAATAATCAAACGGTGCGATCGCGGCTGTGGATGCTACAAGCCTGTTGGGACTGGGCAAAGGGAAAATACAAGATTGCTGATACTAATCCCTGGTCTGCCTACATCACTAAGGTCAAGTCCAATGAATCGAAGAAAGTTAATCCTTTCTCGGCAATCGAAGTACAGGCAATTCTGAATGCTTTTAAGCACCATCAATACTATTCCCATTACTATCCCCTGGTAGCGTTTCTGTTTTGTACTGGTTGCAGATTTGGCGAAGCTGTAGGACTGAGGTGGCGTAATGTTTCTGATGACTTTAAGAGCGTTCTTATCTGTCAGACTATTAGCCGTGGTGAGCATCGCAATACTACTAAAACTGGTAAAGCTAGGGCAGTCAATCTCACTCCTAATATCTCTAATCTACTGCGATCGCTCTCTGAGAAACCACATAAGCCCGATGACCTGGTATTTCGATCGCCTAGAGGGCTACCGATAGATGATCACTGCTTTAACCGTAGGGCTTGGCATAGGGTTCTAGGTGAGCTTGAGATCGAATACCGTAAGCCTTATTGCACCAGGCATACAGCCATCTCCCATGCCCTAGCTAACGGGGCTAATCCTATCGATGTGGCTGCTGCTACGGGGCATAGCACTCAAACTATGCTCAAGAGTTATGCCAGTTCGATCAATCGAAAATCTGTATTTGTGGAATTTTAGGAAATATTGAGCATTCTCTGATGAATGTAAAAATTTTTGTGGTTTAATAATCTTATAAGCCTAAAAGTTTTATCAAGGTTTAATTCCCCACCATGACTAACTTCCCGTTTGTTTCTACTCTGATGCTGCGATCGCACTTTGCAATCGGCAAGTTTGGTGAAGCTCAACTTAGAGCCAAGCTCCCGAAGAACCTGTACTGGATTCAACCAAATCGCAAGGTTCTTTGGAATTTCAAACTGGTTCAAGACTATCTAATCAATGGCGATGGTGCAGAACACCAAAAATTGCGAGAGAGCTTTTTGGCTACCTTGCCAAAAGCAGCCTAAGCCAAAAAAAAGTAAAGGCTCTGCGACCAACAGAACCTTTACTGGATTTTTTATTAGTTTCGTAAACCGTACTTTTTCTGCCTCAAGGAGGGGCATACAACTATGTTACCTAAATTATCGCACCCAAGCAACACCCGCCGTCCATCTTGCCAACCCAATCAAAACCAGGGGGACAAGTAAGATGCCACACAATCCTGCTACATACAAAGAAGCGAACCAATCGGATTTAGGTCGTTACAAGATTGATTTAGCGATCGCCGAAGAATTTCTAGGAGCATTAGGCTATAGCTCTAGGGACTCGATCAAGTTCAATACTTTTTTCCCCAAGGGTCACTGGAACCCAAAAAAACATGGACATAAACTACCTGGTCCACTCAGACATCGTAGAGAGTCCCTAGAGAGAGACCAGCATGAGGGCAAGGGTGTTTATTTTGCAGTAAATGACGGCTACACCAAGGAAGAAATTGAAACTTGTAGAGCCTTTTTCATTGAACATGATGACTTGCCCAAGGAAGAAAGCGCTAACTTATGGCGGCAAATCGGTCTACCTGAGCCAACTATCCAGGTTGATACTGGCGGTAGATCGATTCACTCCTATTGGGTATTAGATGAGCCGACTACAGATATACCAGCTTGGGAGAGATGCCAAGCCGATCTAGTGGCGATGACTGGGGCGGATAAGCAGATTAAAAACTGTAATCGATTGATGAGGCTGGCAGGGGCTTGGCACATTACCGCCGAACTGAACTGTAACCAGTCCATCATCTATTCGCACTCTGGCAACAAATATAGTTTTGACGAGCTAAGGGCAGTTATTAAACCCCCGATCGCTGAACCTAAAATCCCACAGACAGAAGCCTATGTGCCTCCTACTCCTTACCCAGCTAATCAATGCCCTCCTATCCCGTTAGAGCGATGCGTATCTAAAACTACTCGTGAACGCTTAGCTAATGGCTCTGTAGATGGAGAAAAGAATAGTCATGGGCTGGCAGTAGCAGCGGATTTAATTGGCACGGCACGGCGGCTGAGGGAATTAGGAATTGAGTTTCAGGGAGATCCTAGGGCTATTTTTGATGTCTATGCGGATCTCTCTGGTGCGGTTGATAAGTCTGATGATCGCTGGAATTTTTACGAAGATAAACCAGACTGTAAACCTAGTTGTCCTGATGAAGCCCTATTAAATTGTGTGGCTAAGTGGCAACGGGAGCATCAGCCTGTTGCTGAGTACCAGCAGCCAAAAAAGAAGGGTTTAGAAATTCCTGAAGGTTTTGAAGGTGGGAGACCCCATTTCTGGAGTACCCCAGAAGCAGGGTTGAACTGGGAGTCCTTTAAATTTGATCCAGTTTCGGGCGGCATGGTGCGATCGCTCACCAGGATCGGCGACCACTTAAGTGGCGTTGCCTACGTCAATAACCCCGAAAAAAACGGCTCTGCTATTTGGATTGAATTTAAAGATCTAAGAGGTCAACTTGATAACTGGCTGCTGCCCCGCCGTGGTGTGATTGGGGATACGGGACTCTTAAATGAGCTATATGCAAAGGGCTACTGGTTTGATCTAGATCATAAAAAGTTATTCGTGAAGTATCTAGCTGGACTTGGTGCAGACATAGATCAGGTCTTCACCATCAGCGATCGCACAGGCTGGATTGACAAATCCTTTGTACTGCCAAACAAGAGCTACGGTGATCAATCCCTCAAATTCAGGGACATCGAGCCAGCTAAAGATACAGCTTTCAAAACCAAAGGCACGCTAGAAGACTGGATCACCAATGTAGCTGCCCTAGCCGCTAACAATTCCAGGCTGATATTTGCCCTAGGTGTGGCTTTTGCCAGTCCCCTAGCTCCACTACTGGATATGGAGCCTGGCGGGTTCCACTTATATGGTGCTACTTCCCAAGGCAAAACTTCGGCTTTGCGGATGGCAGCTTCAGTAGGTTTTGAACCTGCTAGGGGAATTAGGCAATGGCGCTCCACTACCAATGCCTTGGAAGCGATCGCCCAAGAACACAATCATTTACTTCTACCGCTAGATGAGATCGGGCAGGCTGACCCGCGTGAGGTGGGTAATGTTGCTTATATGTTGGGGAATGGTCAAGGCAAGGCTCGAAGCTCTAAGACTGGAAAAAACCAGCCTACTAAAACCTGGCATTTGCAATTCCTAAGTAATGGTGAGACTCGATTGAGTGACTACCTTAAAACCGCAGGCATCTCGATCAAGGGTGGTCAAGAGGTCAGAATGCTAGACTTGCCAGCTTGCCCTAGTGATGGCTTCGGGGTACTTGAGTCCCATACTGGTTTTGCTAATCCTGTCTCCTACATTGACGCAATTAATACCAATTCACAGAAATATTGTGGCACTGCCCTAGATGCTTTCCTGACCCACCTAGTAGAGCAAAATTCTGGCGATGACAGCGATCGCTGGTTAAGCGTTGCTAAGGATCGGCTTGAGGCTATCAGCAAAGGGTTAAAGAAAGATGCCCCAAAAGATGAAGTGATCGGGCGGGTATCCAAGAAATTTGCCTTAATCCAGCTTGCCCTAGAACTTGCTCACAGTTACGGGCTATTACCCTTCCCCATTGATCAGGTTAGTTGGGCGATCGCCCAGATGTTCACAGATTGGTTAGGTGCTAGGGGCGGTGCTGGTTCATTAGAGGTTAAGAATGCCCTAGAACGGATCAAGCTGCTGTTTGTGCAAAACCAGCACAACAGCGATCGCATCTACAGGATTGGTAACACTGAAACCGATCAACCAGTCCGAAACCTACTGGCTTATCGAAAATTGGATGAGTTTGATCAGGACTTTGAGTACTGGGTTCCTAATGCGATCTTTAACGCTGAGATTGTCAAAGACTGCGATCGCAATGCTCTGATCCAGGAAATGCAAGGGCTGGGCTGGTTGAAACCCCCAGGAGCAGACGGCAAACCCTATCTAGGACGGCGGGTAAATGGCAAGGTGATCAAAGTTTTTGTTTTACACCATTCTGGGATATTCAAAAAGCAGAGGTAACACTGGTAACAGAGGTAACAGGTACTCAGAAAGCCTATATAGATAGCATTCCAGGTGTTACCTGTTCAGAAAATTTAGAGGTAACAGCAGGTAACAGAGGTAACGCACTTATAAAAGGGAAATTAGAGGTGTTACCTGTGTTACCTGTTGAAAATAAGCAAGGTAACAGTGAGGTAACGGCTGAAACTATTGAAAATACTGACTTTGAAGAGGGTGTTACCTGTGTTACCCCTGTTACCTCTGAAAAACATCAATCCCAGGAAAACTCTGAAATTGAAAATAGCGATCGCCCAAAAAATAAAAAATTGCTAGAAGCCCATGAGGTGTCGATCAACCACCGTGATACGGGGGAGAGTCTCGATGACATTGACTGGGATGACTAAAGCCAAACTACCCAATGGGGCGATCGCCCCTATTGGCAAGATCAAGGCAACTTCTAGCGGCAAACTAGCAGTACAGGTTTCGGGGCAAAGATTTTGGTTAGCAGACTTGATACCTGTGGACTTGAAACCTGGCGATCGGGTCATGGTCTACCACAAAGATCGGCTAACCCCAGCCACTTTTATTAGGGTTATGGCTGCGGGGATGGTGATCACCCAAAGCCACCCCACCCATCAACTAGGCGATCGCTGCCAGATTCAATTAGATGGGGGGGAGATGGTTTATGTATCAGTTAATGATTTGCGGTTTTACTAGGAGTGTGGTGGTGTCTGGTCTGGTGTCTGTGGTAGATATCTGGTAGATAGAAAAATTTTGGGGTCTGTAAGCCTTATATATCAATGGGTGACTCCCACACTTATTATGTGAATGTCACCCAAAACCTCTAAATCTGGCTTTAGTTTGGTGTGGTTGTGGCGAATACGTTAAGTTCTCCCTCAAGGGCGGTGGCGATGTTGCCAGCATAAAACTCAATCATTGCCAACTTCTCAACAATCGGATCAGGATCTAGCCTGGTCGCGATCGCTTCTAAAGCATCGGCTATCCGTTCTAAAAGTTCCAGTTCTGCATTAGTCATAAGTAACTCCTAATTTGTGTGTATACAGGGCAGTTTTGAGCCTTACCCTAGGGCTGATGTAATTAGTTGGACAGTTTCAGCATTTCTTGAGCAGGGATTTTGATCTTCAGTTCTTCTTCGGCTTGGAGTTGCATGGTATTCAAAGTCTTTCCCATTTCCCTTGCTTCAACCAATTGATCATAGTTAATAGCATCGATTAAAAATTGATCTTTAACGCTGAGTCCTTCCTGTGTTGTAATCGGAAACTTTTCGGGATTCATGTAGTCTTCAATAGTCATTTTGTAGCCCTCTGTAGTTGGATAAGATAGGCAGTTTAGAGCCTTGCCTAGGGCTGTTTGATCTAAAACTCACTGCCCCACCAATGGAATCGATCAGGCATTTTAGCGGCGGCATTCATGCACCTTTCGGTGTGTTCCATTAGGTCTTGCCACAGTGGATTTAGATCGGGATTGGTTTCCGAATAATATTGATGTCTCAGTTGGGCGTGTAGGCGATCGTAAATTTCCAGTAATCCATAGTCCAAGATTAGTTGTCCTACCTGATCTGATAGAGATTCAATTGTGGGCTTGGGGGTATTTTCAATCGGTGAGTTGTCCATAGTTGTTAATTGCTTAAATACAACGTATACAGGGCAGCTTTGAGCCGTACCCAGGGCTTAGAACTGGCTAAAAATCTTCAGTGTAACCAGGTTTTAGATGCTCAGGTTTGAATACTTGGCGATAATCTGGCAGACTATCGAGATATTCCCAATCATCTCCATAGGTGTATCTGTCATAGCCGTTCAATAGTTCAGAATCGCTTGGTAAGTGCATGATTTTTACCCTCTATTTTTGTCTTTTTCAACCATCAAATTGACCAGTTCTACACTAGGTCTGTGTACCTTCAATTCCCAGTCAGTAGCCAATCTTTCAGCCTTACGGGGCTTGTTAATTCCACAATCTTGCTTGTAGTTGTAGGCTATTAAGAAACCTCTCTCAATTAACCAGCTTCGGCATTGATTAGCTTTCTCTTCAGAGTCAAAGCCTAGGTAAAGAAAGAACTTATTCTTTTCTGGATAGTAGCCAACTAGAACGCGATCGCATCCGTCAGGTTTGGAAAGAACCAAGTTATTCTCAACGCTCAATTTTGCAGTGTTCATAATCTTCTCTTTTTGATAAAGGTTTGTCAGCATTTTTAAGCCTTGCCTTGGCATCGGAATCTCTCACGGTGGCTACAGCTTCAGTAGTTTGGCTACCCTCTCTGGCGGGGTGACGTTATTTAGTTGATGTAATTAATATAGCCCGTATACAGTGTATAGTCAATAGATAGTCGATAAGATTATTGCAGTATACAGGCTTAGACAAATAAGTTTAATTTATCGTTGTATACGTTATAATACGCCAGTATACTTTTTTGAGGTTTTATATGCCAAAGGGTAACCCAAATCCAGTGCAAACTGAGGCTTTTAAGCTTCATACTTACAGACCAAAAAGTCCGACATACAGCAAGGAGCCACTAGCGCCTAAGCCTACGATGGTGAGGCTGGCACAGAACATTACCGATGCGATCGATAATCTTGGGGCAAACAAAACCCCATGGTTGCGGCGGGTAATTAGTCTAGCTGCTTACCAGGAATTGTTACCTGATCAATCACTGGCAGATATTCCTGATGAGCCTGTTGTTGCCCCACCAAATTTTGAGGCTGAATTGTTGGCACTAGCGATCGAGCATTCAGGTAGGGCTAAGCCGTCAAAGTCTTGGCTAGTCTTTATCGACAAGATGCTGGTATACGGTGATTTTCACTCTCTTCCTGATAAACGGGAATTAGAAGCGATCGCCAGGAAGTGCATCAAAAAGTCTGAGCTACCCCAAGCTTGGATTAACTTCATTGATGAGATTACGGAGAAACAAAAATGACCCAGGATGACTTTCAGATTCAGCTACTTAGCCGCCTAGACAAGATTGATAAGGATGTCGAAGCGATTAGTAAGGAGAATGAGAAATTTAACGATAGGTTTACCAACTATCAGCAAGCTACGCAATCGCTGGTTAATCTGGCATTTGGCTTAATTGCCTCAGCCACAATCGTTACGGTTGTATCTGCCATCTTTAAGCGGTGAATGCCCTATGCACTAGCCATTACCCAAAAACTTACCCAGATCAATTAATAACAATGCTCAGAAGCTTTACTGCGTATAGTTCCTAGACTCTATCTCTACCTCCATGGCATTGAGGGGGTCAGGGATTCGAGTTCCCTTAGCTCCATACTATGAGCGCATCCCACTAACGATATAATTGAGGGATTGATTAACATACGAAGAGAATGGCGAGGGCAAAGCTCTCAAAATCCCTTTGGTCAAAACTGCCAAAATCAGACTGGGGAGGTGCTGAAAGAGTCTTTGCTGACAAGGGCTAC